>JBJEFR010000072.1:0-29275 GCA_051874255.1 Anaeroplasmataceae bacterium | reverse complement strand
TTTCTACGTGAGCAGGAACTGATGAAGATCCAGCAAATTGAGCATCACTATGCATACGTCCCATTGTATCAGTCATACCATATGATGCAGGACCTGCAGCCATATTATCTGGGTGAAGAGTACGTCCAGTTCCTCCTCCAGAAGCTACTGAGAAATACTTCTTTCCAATTTCGTTACATTCCTTCTTGTATGTACCTGCAACTGGATGTTGGAAACGAGTTGGGTTAGTTGAATTTCCTGTGATAGAAACATCAACACCCTCTAAATGCATAATTGCAACTCCTTCACGAACATCATCAGCACCATAGCACTTAACAGCTAATCTATCAGGATTATTACCATACTTAGTTTCACTTACTACATTAACCTTACCAGTTACATAGTCAAATAAAGTTTCTACATGTGTAAATCCATTAACACGAGAAATAATCTTAGCTGCATCCTTACCTAAACCATTTAAGATAACTCTTAATGGCTCCTTACGTACCTTATTTGCAGTCTTTGCAATACCGATTGCACCTTCTGCAGCTGCGAATGACTCATGTCCTGCAAGGAATGCAAAGCACTTAGTATCCTCATTTAAAAGCATAGCTCCTAAATTTCCATGTCCAAGTCCAACCTTACGATCATCAGCTACTGAACCAGGAATACAGAATGATTGTAATCCTACTCCAATATATTTTGCAGCCTCTGCAGCAGATGAAGCATTATTCTTAATAGCGATTGCAGCTCCAACCATATATGCATAGCATGCATTTTCAAAACAAATTGTTTGGATATCCTTTACCATTTGGTAAACATCTAATCCCTTTGATTTACAAATTTCTTCAGCCTCTTCAATAGAAGAAATACCTGCTTCATTTAATGCTTTATTAATTTGGTTAATACGTCTTTCATAACCTTCAAATGTAATTGCCATATCAAAATATCCTCCTATTACTCTTCACGTGGATCAATGAACTTAACACCGTCATTGTATCTTCCGTATTGTCCTTTAGCTTTTTCTAAAGCTTCTTCTGCCTTAAGTCCTTTTTTCATAAAATCAGTGAATTTTCCAAGGCTTAGATATTGATATCCACAAATCTCATTATTTTCATCTAAAGCTAAAGAAGTAATATATCCTTCTGCTAATTCAAGATATCTAGGTCCTTTTTCCTTAGTTGAATAAATTGTTCCAACTTGGCTACGAAGTCCTTTTCCTAAATCCTCAAGCCCAGCTCCAATAGTTAGACCATTTTCTGAGAATGCAGATTGAGTTCTACCATAAATAATTTGTAAGAATAATTCTCTCATTGCTGTATTAATAGCGTCGCAAACAAGGTCAGTATTTACTGCCTCAAGAAGTGTTTTACCAACGATTGCTTCTGATGCCATTGCAGCAGAGTGAGTCATTCCTGAGCATCCGATTGTTTCAATTAAAGCTTCCTCTATAATTCCATTTTTAACGTTTAAAGTTAATTTACAAGCTCCTTGTTGAGGTGCGCACCATCCAATACCATGAGTAAATCCGTTAATATCCTTGATTTCTCTAGAATATACCCATTTTCCTTCTTCTGGGATTGGAGCACATCCATGTTGTGCACCACAATTAACTTTGCACATATTTTGTACATCCTTAGTGTATTGCATAATAATTTATCCTTCCTTATTCTATTTTAAAAATCTCCTTTAACATTATACCAAACTATAATTTAAAATTAAATAGCTTAATTTTATTTTTTACAAATTTCAACACAGAAAAATAATTTTATTTTAATGTATCTGCAATTGTCTTATTTTTATGATTTAAAGATAATAAAAAAGCCATTAATATTGATAACAAATATGACATTATAAAAACTATCATAAAAGAAAAATAAAAATACCATTGATGTAATTGTAAACTGACATTTAAAAAACCATACTTCATAAGATTAAAAATAAATTTATTACATAAAAATGTTATTCCATATGAAATAATACTTCCAATGAAAAATGTAATAATTAAAGCCTTAAAAAAAATCATTGATATTTCCACAAAAAATTGTGTAAATATATTTTTTTTCCTAAGCCCAATAGCCTGAAGCATTCCATAATATCTAGTCTGCCGTTTAACACCATATAACATTATATTAAACATATTCAATAAACATAATATAAACGAGACTATCACTAAAAATAATAAGCAGTTTGAAACAAAATAATAAATTGAATAGAAAGAACTATAATCCCTATATAAATTTTTAGTCCATCTCTGCGTTATATCAATTTTTCCAGAGGCAATTGTAGATTTATAATAATAATCTTCTATTTTTGAAGACGCATTCCAAATAGAATCATAAGAATCAAATTGAATAATTAAATAACCATCCTCGATAGTATTTTTATCATATTGCCATAGTCTTGCACATAATCCAAGTGGCAAAAACATTTTATTATTACTAAAACAATACTCTTGCATTGTTAATACATTATTTTTATAATAATATTTTTCATTATCATATATTGGAACACAAAGATCATTTTTCAAATCAAACGATTGATTAGTAATCCAAAACAAAGAGTTATTTAGAAACGAATCGTTCTCCGCTTCATTTGTTCTTGTTTGGGTTTTATAAATGTCTTTATCATAAACACCAACTATCGTAAAATCAGAAATCACTTTAATATATTGTAAATAATAACTATAAAGTTCTCTTTTAGCATCGCTATCTGGTGCAGATATTTCATCATTAAATTTAGCTAAAACATCAAAAGATAATTTTTTTCCAATATAATCGTTTGGATTCATACCAAATGTATCAAAAAACAAAGATGAAACCATTATTTCTCCAGCAGATTTTTCTGAAAACATATTTCCACACAAAAGCGGTGAACTCGAAACATCATAATCACAATTTAAAAAAATACTTGATGACTTATTCAGATCAATAACATTAATTAAAACATATAATGCTTTTTCTTCTACTATTTCTGTAAGATTACGAAACTCAAATTCTCTATCTAATTTATAGGTTTCATTATCAATCATAACTTTATCACTATAATTTTCATTTGTAAAAAAAAATTGATGAAATGAAATATAACCCGAAACACCATTTAACTCAAGTAAATTTTCTTCAAAATCATAATGTATCCTATCAGCATAACTACTATCTCTATATACAGAGGTCATTTGAATATTCGCAGTTGATATTTCATTGATGTTATCAATTTTAGAATTCAAAGAATATTTAATTGACAACATTAAAAATAAAATTATTGATAATAAACATATAGAAATTGTAATTCCAATATATAATATATTATTACTACGTTTTTTTATATTTAAGTCTGCAACAAACACGTAATCTTTAAATCTCATTATACTTGACCACCGTCTATTCTAATTTTAGAATAATTTTTTTTAAGTTTTTTACTAAATATTATTGCACTAAACAGAATATATACAAGAAAAACTATCAAAGGAACGTAAAAGATATAGAAATTTTTTGGTGTTATTTCTAAATAATATATCATAGATTTATAATTTCCCTTTAAAAATAATTCAATAAAAGGCGCTGTAATATCCTTTAAAAGAAGTGATAAAACTGAAGATACTAAAATACTTAAAAATAATATTCCTATCATCTCAAAAACATATATTTTTTGGAAATCCTTTCTTTTCATACCGTAAGCTTTATAAATACTCATAATATATGAACTCTCATCAATAATTATATTCACAACACTATAAACACACAATAAACTAATAACTGCCAATATAATAATTATAAATATAGTAGCTATTATTAAAATAGTATTTGAAAATGTCATTTTATTATAATCATCAACTATTTTTTGATTAATATTTATATAAAAATCATCATATCCAGAATTAGTCAAAAATATTTCTTCAGATTCCTTTATTGTTGATGTTACTTTTTCTATTCCTTTAACAGCTTTGTAAAAATTAGACTTAGTAACATTGGTATGTATTTCAAATGCATTAGAAAATAGTCCGGAAAGTGACCAACAATCACAAACTATATCATATTTATAATCATTAGTATAATATCCACAATATTTCAAATTCACTTTATTCAAAGTATAGCCATTTTTCGTTCTCATATAAAGATCAAAATCATAATTCATATACTTTTCAAGAACAATATTATTTATTTTTTCATAATCGTCTTTAAATGATTCTTTTAAATAAATAGCTTGCATACAACTATTTTCCGTCGAATCAATTAATTCAAGAGGAATATTATCAAAAAACAACATATCTATAGCTAAAATATTATCATTATTATTTACCCTAATTTCAGGATATTTAATATATTCTTTCTCTTCCTCCAAAACATCACGTATATATTCAAATCTACTACCAAATCCTGCATTAGTAGTAACAGTTACAATCTCAACATCTTGATTTGAATAGTAACTAGAAACAATATTACTTGAATTCTTAATATATGAATAAGAGGAATTTAAAAGAATAATACTAATCAACGTAATAATAATTGTTTCAACGGATAAAAATAAGAATCTCATCTTATTTCCTAATAAATCTCTAAATACAAAATACAAAATATCTTTTAATTTCATTTAAATTACCCAATTTCTATCAACCTTACCATCAATAATGGTAATAATATTATCTGCCATTTTAGAATAATTTAAATTGTGAGTAACCAAAATAATGGTTACTCCTTCTTTAACTAAATTCTTTAATATTTGCATAATTTCATCACCTGATTTTAAATCCAAATTTCCCGTAGGTTCATCTGCTAATATTATTTCAGGATTTCCTATTAAAGCTCTAGCTATTGATACTTTTTGTTTTTGTCCCCCAGACAAATCTTTTGCTTTTGTATTAATTTTATTAATAAGATTTAATTTCTCCAAAATCTCTTTTGCTCTAGATTCCCTTATTTTTTTATCTACTCCTGCTATTACTAAAGGCATGACGACATTTTCTAAAACTGTATATTCAGATTCAAGAAAAAATGACTGAAAAACAAATCCTATGTGCTTATTTCTAAATTCACATAATTCATTTTCATTTAGAGTAGCCAAATCAACATTATCAACGTATACATTGCCCCTAGTAGGTTTATCTAAAGCACCAATCAAATTTAATAAGGTTGTTTTTCCGCTACCAGATTGTCCAATTACTGCAGTTAACTTTCCAGTTTCTATTTTCAGATTTACATTTGAAAGTGCAACTACTTTATCATCATTTTCTCCATATTCCTTATATACATTTTCTAAAAAAATCATATTTAATCATTCCTAAATTCTAAATATACTTTTACATTTTTCTTTTGCCAATCGTCGTCTCCAAGACCTGTTGCTCCATACAAAATCCAAATAGCTTCATCTAGGTCATCTATTAAAACATCTTCATTAATTGCACATATTTTATATGGTTGACCTTTAGCTAAGCCTAAATCATTAGCAATATTAAGTTGGTCACCTTGAGGACCATCTTCATTTCCTGAATATAGAAAAACAAAACTATTTCCCTTATCAATTTGTCTAGCTTCAAAAATGATCTTGATAGATACTTTTGTATAATATGCTCGATACACATCATCGATAATAATACAATTTTTATCTTGATTGAATCTTCCAGAATCAGTTATAACTTTTTCACTTGGAAAATATTCAAATTGTGTAGAAACAACACCTAACTGACTATTCTTTTTAGCAGAATACCTTTTTAACATAGCATTCATTTCTTCCTGCATTTCGATTGACAAGTATTCCCATATAGGAACTATCTTATTTTCATAAGTAGGAATAATACCAGTCGTTTCATATATATATATATTTGATATATACTTATTTATTCCAACACTTGTATTTAATGAAGAACTTAAATTTACATTTACTTCTCCATACAAATCACTAGATGACATAGTTGCACTAAATTAATTATCAACAAATGAATACAAAGTAGACTCATTAGACGCACAATATGCATTTTTTTCTAATTTATGACCATAAACGGCTGATAAAATAATGTGTGTTCCATAATTATCAAAAATTCTAAAATAATCATCTTCATTTTTTGTGTAGTAAGCATTATTACAAGCCGTAAGAAATTCTTGACAATAATAAGAACTCATATCGTTTAGAAGATTTGAAAGTGAATCCACCCTGTTTTTTGTAATTTTCTTATATGAATAAAAACCAGAAAATGAATAGTTATGAAGAGTAGATGAAAAAGATAAAGTATTTGATAAATAAATATTATTTGAATAAGCAGAAATTTCTCCACTAACTCCACAACTAATAGAATACGATTTAAAAAAATCCATTGAATTTTTTTCTATTTGTTCTGAAATTAGCACTTCTGAAATATTATTTCTACTAACAATATCAAAATCTGTATATAACCTATTCATATCAAAAACATAATAATTATTATTAACTGAAAAAGACCCTAAATTATTGGTAACTAAATTAACAGTCTTTCCAACATCATAATCATCATATTCCGATGCCTGAACATTGCACAAATTAAACATAAAAAAAACACAAATCGAAAAAATTACTATTAAAATTTTTTTTCATAGCATACACACCTCATCATTTTTTTATAATTATATCTCTTTTTTCTTATATTGTCAAAAGAAAATGCTTGTTATCATTATTTACTTTTCTAATTCTTTTTTTTACATATTTTTTCATTATATTGTTTTAACATTAAATCTTAAAATTTTTATATCATTTGAATTTATTTTAAAATGACATAATCCACAATTATTTAATTTATCATTAAATTTATATGAATCATCAACTGCACAGGCTAAGGCCTTAATCGTATGAGAATGAGAAACAACTAATACCTTTTTATCACTATATATACTATTCATTCTCATACATTCATCTATTACTCTTTTTTTTATATCATCTGACTTTTCAAGTCCTATAGCCTTATCGTTTAAGATATTTACAAAAACCTCATCACATACATCAAGTCCTTCACATTCTCCAAATGATCTTTCAATAAAATTCTCATTTATAATTACATCCTGCTCAAACATTAAAACATCTTTAATAATTTGGGCTGTTTCTTTAGCTCTTATAAGAGGACTTGACATAATAACATCAAATTTCATATTATTCTTCTTAAGCCATAAGCCTAAAGCTTTTGCTTCTTCCTTACCAGTTTCATTTAATGGAAAATCTCTTCTACCTTGAATTTTTTTCATTTTATTTTGATCGGTTTGACCATGTCTAACTAAAAACAATTCCATAATAACACCAATTCTATTTATCTAAAAACTCTTCTGTATAATAAGCTTCTTTTAAAATCACCTTCATATCCTCAACTAATGGAACTCTAGGATTTGCTGGTGAGCATTGATCCTCAAAGGCAAGATATGCTAACTCATCAATGCTATTTAAGTATTCATCTTCATTTACACCTTGTAGCTTGAAATTCATCTCTATTCCAACCTTCTTAGCTAATTCTCCACATGCCTTAGCATATGATTCTACACCTTCCTCTATGGTGCTTGCAGGAAGTCCAAGCATTTTTGCAAGGCTTGCATATCTTTCTGGGGCTTTATAGTAATTATATTTAGGCCAGGTTGAAAGCTTAGTTGGTATCCCGCCATTATATCTAATAGTAAACGGTAATAAAATAGCGTTAGCTCTTCCATGAGGAACATGGAATTTAGCTCCAATTTTATGAGCCATAGAATGATTCATTCCTAAAAAGGCATTAGCAAAAGCCATTCCTGCAATGCAGGAAGCATTATGCATCTTTTCCTTTGCCTCTGGGTCATTTGCACCATTATTATAGCTTCTTTCTAAATATTCAAACACAAGCTTAATAGCCTGGATACATAGTCCATCTGTAAAGTCAGATGCAAGTGTTGATACATATGCCTCTGTAGCATGGGTTAACACATCCATTCCTGTGTCAGCAACCACCTTTTTAGGTAAGCTCATTGTAAAGCATGGATCAATAATAGCTACAGTAGGTGTTAAGGAATAATCCGCAAGTGGATATTTCTTATGCTCTACATTATCTGTTATAACTGCAAAAGGTGTAACCTCGCTTCCTGTTCCTGAGGTTGTTGGAATACAAATAAGCTTAGCCTTTTTTCCAAGCTCAGGATAACGGAAGGCTCTTTTTCTAATATCCATAAATTTTTGTTTTAAATCATTAAAATCAACCTCTGGATATTCATAGAAAAGCCACATTCCCTTTGCTGCATCCATAGGAGAACCACCACCAAGCGCAATAATGGTATCAGGCGCAAAGCTTCTTATTAATTCAACACCGGCCTTAATTGTTTGGATGCTTGGATCAGATTCAACATCACAGAACAATTGATATTGCACTTTATTACGTCTTAATTTAAGTTGATCAGTAACCTTATTAACAAATCCTAGTTCAACCATTTGTCTATCAGTTACAATAACAACCTTTTCCATTTGCTTCATTTGGTGTAAATATTCAATTGAATTTGGTTCAAAGTAGATTTTTGAAGGTATTTTAAACCATTGCATATTATTACGCCTCATTCCTATCTTTTTAATATTTAAAAGATTTACTGCACTTACATTATCATCTGTTGAATTTTTTCCATAAGAACCACAACCAAGAGTTAATGACGGTAGGAAGGAATTATAAACATTTCCAATTCCTCCAAATGTTGCTGGTGAATTAGTTATAATTCTAATAGCTGGAATTAAATCTCCAAATTTAATCATTAAATCTTTATTTAATGTATGTATAGCTGCCGAATGACCTAATCCATTAAACATTACCATTTCCTTTGATAGCCTTAATCCCTCAAGGGTATTATTAGCCTTTAAGACCGCTAAAACTGGTGATAGCTTTTCTCTAGTAAGAGGCTCAGCTGGGCCAACTAAATCACACTCTACAAGGATTATTGTCGTATCATCAGGTATGCTAAATCCTGCACTTTTGGCAATAACTGAAGCACTTTTCCCTACAACATCAGGATTTAGTTTATCTAAAGAGGGTGAAAACATATATTTTTCAAGCTTAGCCTTTTCTTCCTTATTACATAAATAAGCCTTATGGTCCTTAAATAAAGCTATAGCCTTATTATAAATTTCAGCATCAATTATAGCGGCTTGCTCGGATGCACATATCATACCATTATCAAATGACTTAGACATTACTATATCATTAATAGCTTGAGCCAAGTTACAAGTCTTTTCCACATACGCTGGAACATTTCCTGCACCAACACCCAAAGCTGGCTTTCCACAAGAATATGCTGCCTTTACCATTGAATTTCCACCAGTTGCTAAAATACATGCAACACCATCGTGATTCATAAGTAAATTAGTCTTTTCCATTGAAGGAGCTTCTATCCACTGGATACAATTCTTTGGCGCACCTGCACTCACCGCTGCCTCGTATACAATCTTTGCTGCACTAATTGAACAGTTTAATGCACTAGGATGGAATGAAAATATAATTGGATTTCTTGTTTTTAAGCATATTAGAGCTTTAAAAATAGCTGTACTTGTCGGATTAGTAACCGGAGTCAAAGCTGCAACAACTCCAACTGGCTCGGCAATTTTGGTTATTCCTGTTACCTCATCATCATCTATTACTCCAACTGTCTTTAAATGTCTCATATTATTAACAACATACTCACATGCAAAGAGATTTTTAGTTGCCTTATCCTCAAAAACTCCACGACCTGTTTCTATCACTGCCTCTTTAGCAAGATTTCCATGATGATCAAGAGCTGCAACAGAAGCCTTTGCTACTATGTAGTCAATTGTTTCTTGATCATAGTCCTCAAATTCCTCTAAGCATTTTAAAGCGTTATTAACAAGCTCATTAATTTCATATTCATTATTTTCCAAAATAAAACCTCCCTAATTTTTAAAGCTTACTTCGCCATCTAAATCAACAACTAAGCTATCAAGTAAAGCTAAAGATTCGTTTATTTCACCTAAATCTCTTGCCTTTTTAAGCTCATCATAAGCTTTTTTTAAATTAACCTCACAGCCATGTCCATATAGATAACATTTTCCAAGCATTAAATGACTTATAGACATATCACTATAGCTTAAGGAATTATTAAAATATGAGAATGCCTCATCTAGCTTTTTAACAATCCCCTCCCCATAATATCTCATTTTAGCAATACAAAAGTAAGCATAGGCAATCTCATCCTTATCAGTCTCTAATTCAATTACCATATTATAATTATCATAGGCCTTAAAATAATCCTTTTTAGAGCCTAAACCAAAGTAATAACAATCCGCTATTCTATTATATGCTTTATAAATATTAAGTGATAGTGCCCTATTATAATACTTAAAGGCTTTTTTATAATCTAACTCTGTATACCCATAAAAGAAAAAATCTCCTAATTTATAAAAAGCTTGACCATCACCTAGCTCTGATGCCTTAAGATATAGTTCATAAGCCTTATTATAATCAGTCTCTAAATAATCACCATTAAAATAAAAATCAGCAAGCTTCATTATAGCTCCAACATGATTTTTCTCTGAAGCTAATTTTAAAAAATTAATACCCTTTAAAATATTATGTCTATACTCATTTGATTTTAAATAAAGATTTCCTAAAGCATAAATACTTTTAACATCATCATGAATAACACCTAGCAAAAAATATTTATGAGCATCTGTCTTACTCTCCTTACATCCAAGGCCATATAAATAAGAATATCCAACATAAAAATATGATTCCTTAATATTGTTTTTTAAAGCCTCATTGAAAAGCTTAAAAGCCATCTCATTATCCGCTTCTATTGCTTGTCCATTTAAAAACATTACTCCAAGCATAATTGCACTCTCATAATTTTTCATTTGATATGCTTCTAAATAATAATCATAGGCCTTATTATAGTCATTCAAAACATAATATCCATTATAATAACAATCTCCAAGAAGCTTATATGCAAGCGGATTTTTCTTCAAAACTTCCTTACATACTAATTTATAAAGTGTTTTATATTTTTTATTAAGTATTAAATTGTTAACTTTAGCTTCTAAATTCAATACTAACACCTCATTTTACTTGATTATATCTTATATATGGAATATTCTCATTCTCATAAGGAGCTGAGTCCTCATCCTTATCAATAATAACGGTTTGTCCTTCCTCATAATCCTTATAGGTTATACCACCATTATCATAAATATATTTTTGAATTTCTAAAGCCTCATCTATATATTTACTGACCCTTTTAGAGAAAGAATACTTTTTACCAAGAAGCTTACCCTTATCAAGAGATTTACCATATAATTCATATAGCTTTAATACCTTTTCTCTACGCTTAATATACATAAGCTTTCTTTGTTCTTTAATTTCCTCTTTTAATCGCTTTTCTTCTATAAATCCCTTATAGGTTTTATACTTATATTTATCTAAAAAATCATTTATTGGTAAATTTATCTCCTCAAATATTTTTTTAAATATTAAATATGTCATATATGCATCATCATCACTTTTATGACAAATAACATTACTAACATCAATATCTAAATCCTTAATAGCATCATCAAGTCCTAAAACATGATTATGTCCTTTATATGACTTATGTATTTCTTGTACATCTAAATATTTAAAGTCAAACATTTCAAGCTTATAGCGCTCGCATGCATCCATCAAATATTTGATATCATTACGTATTGAGAATCCTACCACTATTGTATTGCCAGTAAATAATTCCTTTATCTCATCATATCTTTTTAAAAAATTAGGATTTTTATAAAAAAAGCTTTTAGGATAATATAAATTAACGTCATATTTTTTATCAAATAAATGACGGTCAAAACAATCCTCTGGATTAATGACTAGGTCTTCCTTTTTAATAATATTAAGTTTTGCATCACATAAAACATATCCAAGACTGCATATCTTACTTATTTTATTAAACGAATTAGCTGCCTCACAATCCACAAATAAATACTTCATATTACTCCTTTTAATCTAAAATATCACTATCCTCAAATAAATCCTTGCATAAACACACTCTACATCCAAAAATATCAGTATTATGATAAACAAATTCTGATTCATATTGATTTATGTATCTAATTACATTTCCACTTGATGGATAAATTATAAATATTTTTTGAGCGGTTTTAAGTCCTTCATTTTCTACACTTAAATCTATTAATGGTTTAATTTGATTTAATTTAAGCTTCTTTCTTTTATTATCAATATTCTTAATAACCCAAGTATTTTCATCAAAAATCAATAAATCCTTTCCCGTATCAATATGTAGAAGCTTAATATAATAAATATTATGCTTAAGCTCTAATTTATAATCATATGGCATATCCTTATATTTTGCATAATTATATGATTCATTTTTTGATAAATCAGAAAAAACTTTTTCTATTTTATGCTTTTGTCTAAGTCTATGAATAAATATACTACATATACTTATCGAAATAATTATTAATATTGAAAATACTAACATTAAATTTAAATAAAACACAAATCCTAAAAGAATCATCTAATCACTCTTTTCTATTATGATAATTACAATGCTTACAAATATCTAAAACCAGTTTATTTTCATTAAATCCTTTTATAATTGATTTATAATAATCATTTTCTAATACATCACTCAAATTATTATCAAAAATATTTCCTAAATTTGAAGCACATTCACTATCAAGACAACATATGCTAATTCTTCCATCAGCTAAAATAGCTATATGAGTTTTTCCACCCTTACAGCTTCCTATATCACCATATAAAGGATTTTTAAGGCTTGGCCATAAAAACTCTTCACTTGAGGTTATAATAACATAATCCTTTAATTTAACATTCTTTCTATCATAATTAAAATCATAAAATCTTTTAAGATATTCTAATATTACCTCATTATGCTTTTTTACTTCTTGATTTGTATTAGCCCATAGTCTTAAATTAAAAGTAATAGTTTTATTAATTTTATGTGCAAAATCAATAAAACTAATAACTGTATCTAAATATTTATAGGTTTCTTCATTACTTAAGTGATAGGTAGAATGAAGAGAAATATTCATTTTATCAAATTTAATAAAATCACTATTAAAATATCTATCTAGTAAAAAGCCATTAGTTGTTATCATCACCTTAAAATTCAAGGCTGCATAATTAACCATTCTTACTAAATCCTTATGAACTAAAGGCTCTCCTAAAACATGAAGAACTATTTCTTTTGTATAGCCAACAAGCCTATCACATACATTACAAAAATCCACATAAGACATCATTCTTGTATTTTTTCCTGTAGTGCAAAAATTACAATTTAAATTACAATAATTTGATATTTCAACATATATTCTTTTAAACATTATTTCTTTCCAACATATCTTTGATATAAATATTTAAATAAAAATATACACATAATAAATTCAAATATAACAGATGCCATAAATAAAATCATAAATATGTATATTACGACATGTACATCACGCCACAAGGTAACTGATAATAAAAATAAAATCATAAATAATGTTGATAAGCAAATAGATATTATTGATAATATTTTTACACGCTTAGATAATAAAACCTTATTATCTTCCATTTTTAACACCCTCATTTACTATATTTAGTACCTTATCACCAAGCTCAATAGTTGATAGATTATTATATTCCTCAGGATAAATTGGCTTATGAATAACAAGCTTTATTTTAGTAATAGTAAATAATCTTCTTGAGGCAATCTTACTTGAACCAATTATTGATACTGGTGAAATAACGGCATTAGCCTTTGTAGCTAATTTATAGCTTCCTGGCTTAACATCATGCATTTGTTCAGTTTCACGAGTTTTAATTCCACCCTCAGGGAAAATCATATAGCCAATATTATAATCATTAATATTCTTAATTCCTCTAATAATTTCCTTCATAGCTTCTCTATCATTTTCACGATCAATTAAAATAACCCCAAGTGAATCCATTATATATTTTAAAATTTTAATTTTTCCTAAAGTCTTTTTGGCTGCGGCTGTCATTACCTTTTTATACGAATTATAAATAATGACCGGATCAATCATTGATTTATGATTACCATAAACAACACATGGCTCAGATGGAATATTTTCCTTTCCAACAATCTCAACTTTGATTCTTCCTGCAAATAAAATCAAATCAGTATATTGCCATAATATTTTATGCTTAAGCTTATTATTACATTTAGTAGCACGGAAGAATAATACCATTAAAAGTGTAATTAAAATCCAAATGATAATAGCTGATAAAATACCTCCAAGGATATAAATAGCTAGTGACCAACCATTTAAAAACACTGGTAATAATTTATAATACATAAAAGACATTAATGCTGCGGTTACAACAATTAATAATATTAATAACATATTTATTCCCCTTTATTATATATTTGATAGCTAACCATTTCACTATCCTTCTTACTTACAAGCTTCCATTTTGATAAATCAAATTTTGGAAAATATGTATCACCCTCATGGTGCCCTTTGATAAATGAAATATATAAATTGCTAGCATATGGCATCGCTAGCTCATAAATCATACTTCCACCAATAACCCATAGTTCCTCTTTAAAGTTAGCTAAAAAGCTTACTGGATCATTTATAACCTTAGCATCAGGAAGCATTATATCCTTCCTTGTGGCCACATACATATTACCATATGGAAGTGGTTTATCCTTATAATAGCCCTTTAAGGATATATAGTTATTATAACCTAAAAACACATTCTTACCCTGTGTTTTTTCTTTATAATATAATAGATCCTCTTTGATATGCCATGGCATACGATTATTAGCTCCAATTAGCCAATCCTCATCCATAGCCCAAATTAAATTAATCATTATACAGCTACAACTCCTTTAATAGTAGGATGCGGATCATATCCTTCTAACTTAAAATCTTCATACTTATAATCAAAAATACTCTTAACATTTTTATTTATAATCATCTTAGGAAGCTCTCTTGGCTCTCTTGATAATTGTAAATTAATTTGTTCTAAATGATTTAAATAAATATGAGCATCCCCAAGAGTATGTACAAAATCACCATATTCTAAATTACATACATCCGCAATCATCATCGTAAATAAAGCATAGCTTGCGATATTAAAAGGAACACCTAAGAATACATCAGCACTTCTTTGATATAATTGGCAAGATAGCTTTCCATCGACAACATAAAATTGCATAAATGAATGACATGGTGGAAGAGCCATATCCTTAACCTCTGCAGGATTCCAAGCACTTATAATTAATCTTCTTGAATCAGGATTTGTTTTAATTTGTTCAATTAAATCACTTAATTGATCAACTCCACCAAAATTACGCCATTGCTTACCATAAACAGGTCCTAAATTTCCCCACTTACTCGCAAATTCATCATCCTCTTTAATGTGCTTAACAAATTCCTCAATAGTTTCACCCTTAAACTCATCACTTTTCTTATATATTTCATATGGCCATTCATTCCATATTCTAACATCATTATCAACTAAATACTTAATATTTGTACTTCCTGAAATAAACCATAAAAGCTCATGAATAATAGCCTTTAAATATACCTTTTTAGTTGTAAGTAAAGGAAATCCCTTACTTAAATCAAAACGCATTTGGTATCCAAATAAAGAAATAGTTCCTGTACCTGTTCTATCCTCTTTTTTATGTCCCTTACTTAATATGTCCCTACATAAATCTAAATATTGCTTCATACCTTCACTCCTAAATTAATTTATACCTTTATTTTAAATAAAAGAAGGCTATTCTCCTTCTATTAATTACCATCTTTTGATGACCTTATATCACCATATATTTGAATACCTGAAATAATAATAGCTATAGCTATCAAAATAGGTATTATAAAATAACCAGCCCTATAAGTAACAAATTTAATAAGATTAATACTAAAATCATCACTTAAAGACATTAATGATTTAAAGTTTAATAGCATAACAAAAGCTATTATATATAAACAAACCTTTATTATATGCATTATTATGTTTTTCTTATTATCCAAAAATATATTCAAAACTATTGTAATAAGTAATAATAAAAATGGTAGGAATGCTAAAAAAGAAAACTTAAAATATACCTTACCAGTTTTTTCATCAGAAATCTCAGTAAATGCTAAAAAAGCATTATAATTTTCATCAATATTTCCTGCTTTTAAATGAATAAAAGGAATATACATTGATATAAAAATTAATACGCATATTATTATTTGAATTATTGCTGCATTTTTTATAATATAATCAATTACTTTTCTCATAACATAACCTCTTTTTTATTATATCACAATATTTCAATAATTTATAAAGAAAATGCTGACCAAATAAGGTCAGCACTACTCCTAATCTGATGTATTTTTATTTGTTGATGCTAAAAATAATACTCTTTCGGCTATTATTTCTGTAGTTGAGATAATTTCACCGCTAGCTAATGTTTGATTTTTCACAGCTACTCTTCCCTTAATTGCAATCATATCACCTTTATGGCAATATTCTTGAGTAGGTAAACAATAGGGATCCCATAACACAACGTTTATAAAATCAGTTTCAAAGCTATTTGTTTTTGCACTTTTAAATGGCCTATCTACGGCAAGCGTTATAGTAGACACATTTTTATCCTCGCCATACTTATTTACCTCAACATCCTTGACTAATCTCCCGACTAGGAACACATAATTATACAAAACTACTCCTCCTTTCCTATGGTAAGAATAGTTTATCTAATGTGTTTAAAAAAGAAAAATCAAGAAATCATACTATTAGCTTTATAAAAAAACTTCCAAATAAGGCTATTTTTTATGAATTATTAATAGCTAATAACAAATATATAAAAACAAATTCATTATTTTTTTCAAATCAATTAATATTTAGTTTAATTTTGTATAGTTTGCACAAAAAGTACTATTTTTTAATTTTTTAAGCATTTTCTTTAAAATATCAACATTCAAGTTAGATAAATTACCCATTAATTTAAAATAATCATGCCCTATTACCATATCTGAGTTTATTTCATCACCTAATATTTCTAAATTATTAGCATTTGGTAATATTTCTCCAATATGATGCTTTTTAAAATTAGAAATTGCATCTTCATTAATTATATCTTCACTTGTATTTTTAATTCTTTTTATAATTTCATTAATTGCCTTTATAGGTTTATTAGCTATAGCTTCTATTGTTATATAAAAGAAATTATCACTATAGGTTATACCATAATCACAGCCATACTCAATAATACCCTCATGCTCTAAATCTGATACTAGAGTACTTGTATTAGAAAATAAAATATATAATACTCCATATAATACTGTAATTTCAAAATCATTCATAGAATTCATTCTTATACCAATAAAAATTTTAGGAGTTTCTATTTTATTATCTATAATTTTAGTAATATTACTTTTAGAGATTACATTATCATAATTACCTATTCGTATAGGCTTAATACTTTCAAATTCTTTATCCTTAAAATAACTTTTTATATTAATTAAAAGCTCATTAAAATCTAAATCTCCTAATATAGTTAAATACATATTATTAGGATTATAAAAAGCCTTATGGCATATACTTAAATTTTTTGCCTTAAGCTTTTTAATATCCTTAGCATATCCTATCACTGGATCTGATAGTAAAGTATTAGGATACAAGCTTCTTAAAATAGCCATTTCACTTTTATAGTAAGGATTATCCTTATTTGTTTTAGCTTCACTGATTATGATTTTCTTTTCTTTAGCTAATGATTTATCATTGAAGGTATCACTAAATAGAAAATCAAAGGTTAAAAACAAAGGATTTAGGATATCTCTAGTTGTTGAAAAATAATAATTAGTTTGTTCGAATGTGGTCCAAGCATTTGCTTCTGCCATGCTTGATAGTTTAATATATGCATCACTCCCATCAGGAAGCTCATATATTTTATGCTCTATCGCATGAGCAATAGAGGAAGGAAAATGATATTCTTCATTATCATATATAAAATTTCCATCTATAGAACCAAATTTAACTCCAACATAGCATACCTTACTCTTAAAACCCTTTTTCTTAATAAATCTTATATTTAAGCCATTTTCAAGAATTATATCCTCATATTCTAAATTAAATTCCTTATTTTCTATCATTTGTATCACCATTTAAATAATACTTTCTAATTAATTTAATACTTCTTGAGACTCTTATTACATCGTTATAAGTTACTTTTTTTATTTCATTAATAATATCATAGTAGCTTCCCTTTATATCATATACCTCATTAAGTATATCATCATTAACTTTATTATCATTTCTATCCTCTAATTTATTATAGTAATCAATAATAGCTTCTTTAACCGTATTAATTAGCTTTGAATCTATATTACCATTTTGAATATTTAGAATCTCTTTATTAATACTAGCTATTACCTTATGATAATCCTTATTATTGATTGTTGCATATATCATAAGTAATGATTTATTTGAAAAAATAGTAGCTCCTATACTATAACATAAGCCTTCTTTTTCTCTAACATTAGAAAATAGTATTGAATAGGCATCTCCTCCTAATATTTCTTTAAATACTAAAAATGCATAAAAGTCTTTATCAAATCTTTTTATATTAGTTTTATATACTAATCTTAAATATGATGAATCACATTCTAAATATTCTACTATTTCTTCATAATTTTCATTTTCTATAATGTTATAATAATCTAATTTTATTGTATCACTATAAATATCAAATATTTGCTTATCAGATTCTTTAATATTACCTATTATTTCTATAATAAGATCATCATTATTTATCATATTTAAATATTCTTTATATAAATTTTCATTTGTAATTTCCTTTAATTCCTCTAAATTACCTTCTATACTTTTTTCAAATATAGTATCCTTATACACTAGCTCTAAGGCTTTTTTAGTAGAATATAAATCTGGATTAGTTGTTTCCTCCTTTAAATAAATTTTAAGTCCTTCTTTTTCTCTTTTAAAATAATAATCATCAAATTTATCATTTTTAATATTAGAATTATATATTATCTCTTTAAAAAAATTATATACATTCTCAATTGTATAATTAGGATCATTTAATATTGAAGGATTTAAAAACTCAAGCTTAAAGTAAACTGCCTGTCTATTTGATAGTTCTATAACTCTTGATGATAAATAAGCACCATAAAAATTATCAAGAGCTAGATTCACTTCTTCTATTGTTTTATAATTCTTTGTTGAATCTAATAATATAGAGGATAATAAATTTCTTTTTGTATAGTTATCATTTCTAATCCCTTGAATAAAATAATATTTAATTGTTATTGTATTATATTTATCATTGACATCAAAAAATGTTTTTTTCAAGCATCATCACCTCCAAAAAAATAAGAACACTGATGTGTTCTTACTTACTTTTTGTTACCTCAAAGCACTTAACCTCATATACAACTCCATCCTCGAAAAATATTTCGCATCTTTCGCCTTTTTTATTTGAATCATTATCAATAAAAAGATATGAGTAAGATAGTATCTTAGTTGTCTCCATTTCAGGTGTAATATCCTTAAAAAGAGCTTTTACATCTTGTTTTGTCATTCCAACTTCAACTAAAGGTAATGCCTCTTTAAATAATTCTTCTATAATTTTGGCCTTATTATTCTTCTTTTTTATATTATTAACATATAAAATTCTTGAAACAAAATATACAATTGTAAACAATACTACTACAACTGCTAATATAATAAGCAAGGTTTTAGTAATAGTATTTAATAAAAATATATTATTCAAAATAAGACCTCCTAAATACTTTCTAAGGCAAGCTTAATCATATTATTAAATCCAACTTCACGATCCTTAGCATCAATAGCCTCATTAGATACAAAAGAATCTGAAATAGTAAGTAAACAAGCTGCATGTTTATTTAATGCTTTAGCATTAGCAAATAGCGCATATGATTCCATTTCAACTACCTGACAGCCATGAAAATCTATTATATCTGATAAATAATCATCATTCATACGATAGAAATTATCACTTGAATGACATTTAATTAATTTAAGATCAATATTATTATTTTTGGCAGCTAATATAATTTTATTATTTAATTCATCACTTGAGCATAGGGTATCTGAATAATCATTAAATACCTTCCCATATGATGATTCAGTATAAGCACTACTAACAAGCGTTATATCAAAAATATGTAAATCTGGTGTATATGAACCTGCTGAACCGATTCTAATAATATTTTCTACACCATAAAAGCTATATAATTCATATGAATAAATACCTATTGAAGGCATTCCCATACCAGAGGCCATAACTGAAACCTTTTTATCCTTATAATAGCCTGTATATCCTAAAACATTTCTAACGGTATTAAAGCAAATAACATTCTCTAAAAAATTTTCGGCAATATATTTAGCACGGAGTGGATCACCAGGCATTAAAACGGTTTTAGCTATCTTAGTTAAATCACTACATTCGATATGTGGTGTTGGAATATTACTCATTTTTCATACCTTCCTTTATAGCTATACCATTTGATGTACCAATTCTACTAGCTCCAGCAGCTACAAAGGCTTCATAATCCTTGATTGTTTTAATACCACCAGATGCCTTAACTCCCATATCATTGCCAACAGTCTTACGCATAAGCTTAACAGCCTCTATAGTTGCGCCACCTGAACCAAAGCCTGTAGATGTTTTAACAAAATCGGCTCCAGCCTCCTTAGCACATAAAGAGCAGTTTACAATTTCTTCCTCTGTTAAATAACAGGTTTCTAATATAACCTTAACTAAGACACCATTTGCAGCTTCAACTACCTTTTTGATATCATTTGTAACGGCTTCATAATTATGAGCCTTAGCCTCACCTATATTAATAACCATATCTATTTCATCAGCACCATCATTTATTGCCTTTGTAGTTTCAAATGCTTTAACATCACTTGAGCTTGCGCCAAGAGGAAAACCTATTACAGTACAAACTAGCACATCGGTTCCATACAATAATTTTTTAGCAAGCGAAACCCAATATGGATTAACACATACACTTTTAAAGTTATTTTCATATGCTTCATTACATAAAATGCTTATGTCATTATGCGTTGCATAAGGCTTTAAAATAGTATGATCTATAAACTTAGAATCAAACATTACAATCACATCCTATATATCTAAAATTGAATCTAATTCAATTTGCTTTAAATTAACCTGAATTTCAGGATATTTTGTTTTTATTATATGCTTCTTTAGCTTTTTTATATACTTCGGATTTAACATATATATTCCAAACATACCATCATTAATTACTTCAAATGATGATGAAAAATGCTCAAGAAGGTCCTCAAATTTAATTATTTTTCTAATAAGACCATCATCATAAATAAAGATTTGAACATTTGAAGGAATTATAAATGCATCTATTCCATCCCATTTAGCTCCTATAAAGGCTTTTCTACTTCCAGGGCGACGGAAGAATTCATATGAAAGAGGAATAGCATTATATTCCTTATAATTATTTTTAAAAATATCTTTATTCTCAATATAATGGTATACTCTTTCTAATTCATCACCATCTATTTTACTATATTTCATAAATTCTTCTTCATGCTTAATTTTATAGGCTTGTTTAATACCATCATAAGCCTTTAGCATAGTAACTCTTCTATATGGTAAAACATCTGAAAAAGTTTCATTATAAACTAAAAAAGAATATCTTTTACACATAGTTTCAACAATATTTAAAAGCTTATTTATTTTATAATCAGGGTACAAAATATCAAATTCAATACGAATATTTAAATCTAAATATTGTGGTGAAATTCTATGAATATCTGGTACAACTGATTTTTCACCAAAAATAAATTCAGCCTTCAAATCAATGTCACGATTATCGTAATATGCAATTTTTTCTAATTGTCTAGACTCTGTATCAAGCTTTATATATTTATTATCATTTAAATATTCATATAAATCAGCTCTATCAAAGGTTCTAGTATGTTCTTTAAAAAAATAAAATCTAAACTTCATACTACGCACATCCTTCATCTTACATTTTATCATTAATAAACTCAAAAAACAACAAAAAAGGCTCATATGAGCCTTTAATGATTACTTTTATTTAAGATTTTTTACTATTTGGCTACAACGAGGGCACAATAAATCGTCATCAATTAATGGAACAATAGCCCAGCATCTTGCACAAGTATGACCTTCTGCAGCCTTAACAAGAACCTTAAATTCACTACCAACATTAATCTCACATTGTGAAACAATTAATAATTGTCCTACATTTGAATCTATAGTATCAAATACTTCCTTAGCTTCGCTATCTAGTGTTATAGTAAGATGCGCATTAAATGACTTACCAATAACCTTGTTAGCTCTTGCCTCTTCTAATGCTTTATTAATTTGCTCACGATACTTCATAAATTTATCAAAGGCTTCCTCAAGATGCTGCATATCTTTAGTAATTTCCTTCGCTTCTGGCATATTTGTTAAATATACATCATCTTCAGTCTTATAAGGAACATAATTATATGCCTCTGACATAGTATGAGGAATAATAGGTGCCATTAGCTTAATTAGGGCATCTAGAATTTGATAGAATACAGTTTGTACTGATAATCTAGTATTACTCTTTGGATCCTCAATATATAAAATATCCTTAGTAAAGTCTAAATAGAAAGCACTTAGGGTATTTGCTACATAAGAGTTAACCTCACGATATACCTCTCCAAAATCAAAATTGTCATAATTATTTTTAACACTCTTAATAAATTTTTGTAGCTTTATAAACATATATTTATCAACATTTTCAAGCTTTTCATATGGAAGAGAATCTGAAGGATTAAAATCTGATACATTAGTTAATAAGAATTTTATAGTATTTCTTATTTTTCTATATGATTCAGAAACTTGCTTTAATAAATCTTGGCTTAATGGCATATCAGCACGATATTCAACGCTTGAAACCCACAAACGTAAAATATCAGCACCCATTTCATTACATACCTTATTAGGGTCAATAGTGTTACCAAGTGATTTACTCATTTTACGTCCTTGACCATCAAGAGTAAATCCATGAGAAACAACAGTCTTATAAGGAGCAATTCCTGTAGTTGCAACTCCAGTAATAATAGATGAATTAAACCATCCTCTATATTGGTCAGATCCTTCTAAATATAAATCAGCAGGATACTTAAGTCCACGACGTTCTAATAATCTATGGCTTGATCCTGAATCAAACCAAACGTCCATAATGTCTGATTCCTTAGTGAAAATTCCGTTAGGACTTCCTGGATGTGTAAATCCCTTTGGTAATAAATCCACTGCCTCACGTTCAAACCAAATATTTGAACCATATTCTCCAAATAAATCTGCAACATGCTTTAAAACCTCTTGGTCTAGGATTGCATCTCCATTTTCAGCATAGAAAATTGGAATTGGAACACCCCAAGCACGTTGACGTGAAATACACCAATCATGACGGTCCTTAATCATATTTGAAATACGAATATCTCCCCATTTTGGATTCCAATTTACATTTTTAATAGCATTTAAAATATCATCCTTAATTGGGTCAATAGATGCAAACCATTGTGGAGTAGCACGGAAAATTACAGGCTTTTTAGTACGCCAGTCATGTGGATAGCTGTGAGTAATTGGCATAAGCTTTAATAATGATCCACATTCCTTTAAATCCTCAATAATAGCATCCTCAGATGCTTCATAATACATTCCAGCATATTTACCTGCAGCCTCAGTTTGAACACCTTTATCATTAACACATACTAAAATATCAAGCCCATATTGCTTTCCTGCATTATAGTCCTCTTCTCCATATCCAGGAGCAATATGAACAAATCCTGTACCATCAGTAGTTGTAACATAATCTGCTGTAATAACAGGTGAAATTCTATCATATAATGGGTGCTTATACTCTAAATTTGTAAGCTCACTACCAAGCTTTTTATCTAAAAGCTTAACATTTTCAAGTTCTAATGCTTCTGTTAAGCTATTAAGTAATTCTGTAGCACAAATCATTTTACCCTTATTTGAATCAAATAATGAGTATTCAATTTCAGGTCCGCCACATACTGCAAGGTTACCTGGTAATGTCCATGGTGTAGTAGTCCAAACCATGAATGAAGCATTTTCATAGTCACCCTTACCATTTACAATAGGAAATTTAAAATAAATTGACTTAGAAGTAATATCCTTATATTCAATTTCAGCCTCAGCTAACGCAGACTCACTAGATGGTGACCAATATACTGGCTTTAATCCCTTATAAATTAATCCTCTTTCAGCCATTTTAGCAAATACTAAAATTTGATCACGTTCAAAGTCATGCTGTAATGTGATATATGGATTATCAAAATCACCTAAAACTCCAAGACGCTTAAATCCCTTCTTTTGACGTTCTACTTGCTTATAAGCATATTCCTCACATAGCTTACGGAATTCACTTTTTGCCATTTCCTTACGATTTACTCCAGCCTTTTGAAGTGCAGTTTCAATTGGAAGTCCGTGTGTATCCCATCCTGGAATATAAACACTCTTATATCCGTTCATATTCTTATAACGAACAACAATATCCTTTAATATTTTATTAAGAGCATGACCTAAATGAATATCTCCATTAGCATATGGAGGTCCATCATGAAGTGTATATTCTTCACATCCCTCATTTTTCTTTATTACTCGATTATAAAGATCCATATTTTCCCAATTCTCTTGGATTTTTGGCTCCTTATTAGGTAAATTACCTCTCATTTCAAATTCAGTTTTACCCATAAATAAAGTATCTTTGTAATCCTTTTTCACATCTGACATTTTATTTTTCCTCCTTAAATATAAAAAATCGTCCTTAAATAAGGACGATTATAAACCGTGGTACCACCTTAGTTCGAGAATATCTCGCACTCAATACTTTAACGCAGTTAACGTAACTAGCTTATCACTAATTATCCTCCCTTGGTGATCTTAGAATAAACCATTATACTAGACTTTCACCATTCTCTAGCTCGCTTAATAAATTACATTTATTCTACGTCCAATATCACAGGATTTCATATACTATTTAATTATATCTATTTTTATTAATTTTGTAAATATATAAATTTATTTTAATACAATTAAAGTATCATTATTTTTAAATAAATATGAATATTTATCTTTTTTCTTCATTAATATTAGAAATCCTATACAAATTGTAATACTTATAATACCAGTTAATACATTGGATATAAACATTGCAACTCCACAGGCTTCATAATTCATTTTTATAACTTTCATCAACATTAATAGAATTGGTATTCTAAAAGCAAATAGGGTAGCCATTGATAATGACATAGTAATTTTTGTCATTCCAAAGCCATAGAAAATAGACATAGCTATCCCATTTAATCCCATGAAGCATATATCTAAGCATTCCCATTTAAAAATATTTACTATCATATCTTTATAAATAAGATCATCATCAGCAAAAAATTTAGCAATAGGTTCCTTTAAAACATATAAAACAATAGTACCTATTATACTCATCACAATAATATAAATGAAGTTAATAAAGAAAAATTTATATATTCTTCTTCCATTACAAGCTCCATAATTTTGACTTACTATTGTACCTCCAGCATCCTCGAAGGAATTAATCATATTACTTAAAAGTCCAGCTATAGTATTAGATATTCCTAAAGCTCCAACACAGGTTTTACCATAAGCTACCAAGGCCTGTGAATTAACATACACTTTACCAAAACAGAATAAAAATCTTCCAAGAAATACAGGTAAAGCAAGTCTTATAATAGAAAATGAATCTATTTTATTCAGCCTAATACTCTTAAACTCAATTCTCAATATATTTTTTCTATTAAATAATAGAATTAAACCTACCAAAAGCATAAATCCTTGAGCTATAATTGTTGCCATACCAAGCCAGGTTACAGTAACATTTTCAAAAGGACCAAACGCAAAAAGAGTAGTTAAACCTATTTTTAAAAAAATTACTGCTAAATTTAATATTAAAATAATTAAGGTATTTCCCTTAGCTTTCTCAATTGAAATAAATACTTCATTTATAGTAATAATAAATAATATAATTATCTGAGAATAATAATATCCCATTGCCCCTGATATAGTAGTTTCATCTGTCTTTAATACTTTTAAAAAAGGAACTCCAATAGGAATAAATAAAAGCGTAACACCTGCAACAATTAACGCTAATGTAAATAAAACATTAGCACATCTTTTTGCACCATTTATATCATCCGCACCATATCTTCTACTAACTAGTATTCCTCCTGCAGTCGCAAGAGCTCCTCCAATAGTTGATAGCATATTCATTATTTGATCAAGTACAACTATATCAGCTGCGCTACCAATATTAGCCTTTTCTACAATCATCATGTCATAAATACCATATAGATAATTACATAAATTATAAAATAATATAGGTAAAGCTATGATAAGAGTTGTTTTCCATAAATTACCATTTAATATTTGTTCTCTTTTCTTCAATTCCTTATTCATAATAATTCACCAATATAATTCTAGCATCTATAGATTATTATTTTGGAAAAAAATGCACAAAAAAAAGGAGAATTCATTAATTCTCCTTTAAAATCGCATTCTTAGAGCGGTAGTGAAACACCGAGATTTGTTAATTTCGTCTCATTTTCTCTATTTAAAGAGCGGTAGTGAAACACCGAGATTTGTTAATTTCGTCTCATTTTCTCATTATATTGGTTGCGAATAACCAGTAGATTTTATCTACGTATTTATTATATGACATAATATCAAATTATTCAAGTAATTAAACCATACTTACTAGGAAAAGCTTACTTTATATAGTCTAGCATTTTTTTATATATTTTAACCATAGCATATGTGTCTAATTTACAATATGCTAATAAATTTTTGATAGTCTTATTATAATCTTCTTCATTCATATTAGGAAGCTCTAAGTATGTTTGAGAAGCCTCATCTCCCTTATGAACTTGTTCTAAAGATTTATAGTTAAGCGTTTCATCATTTGGAAAGAGTGAAGGTAATACACTTTTAATAGAAAAGCTTCCTTTCATAGCCTTATTATAAAAATAACCCTTTTGAAAAATGTCTTCCAAATCAACAAAACGTTCAACAATCAAGTTTAATTCTTCTTCATATTGTTTGAAACTATTTTTAAGTTCTTTTATTCTCGTTTTCTCAAAACTATCATTATATGCAATAATTGTTCCGTCTGTTCCTAAATCAAAAATCATTTGTTTTGTAAGCTCTAGTCTCGGATCAGTTTTTCCGTTTCCTATAAACTCTTTATGTTCTATTTTACCATCCTCATATAATATATGTAAGCTATATTGGAACGTAATTTGTTGATATGGTCTTGTTCCATTTAAATTAGGAATAACAGCTTGATAGCTTTCGAAATCGAAAAAATATAAAGGATATTTTAATTTATTTATAAACTTTTCAACCATTACTTTATTAATATAATAATCCTCATCATTTTTATACAATGCAAATTCTACCTGACGTTTTTGAATTTCATTTAAAGGTATATTATTTATAACTAATTGCTCAAAATCTAAAATTCCTTTAGAAATTAATTCATATTTATTACGATAATTATATAATTCTAATACTGAATTATTTTCTGGGAGTCCTTTTGCTTTATAACAATAATTCTTAAACGGACACCCTGAATAATCCTCACATTTCTTAGATAAAGCTATAAGAGGCTCTTTTGTGTCTAATAGTATTTTATTAGAAGCATCTAAATTTTCCTCTACATTTTTAGCTTCTTCTACAACTAATTCTGTTATATCTTCAGTAACAAAATATTCTTTCAAATTCAATTCCTTATTAAAAACATACTTATTATTAACATAAATTATATTTGTTTTAGAAACATTAATTCCACATTTTGTTAACACATAATATTGGTATGATAAATCTTTAATATAGCTATCCTTTACTTTAGTTGAAGATTTAACCTCATTAATAGAATATGTGCCATCATCTTCTAGTTTTAATATATCTACTGCGCAATAATTATTACCATTTGTAAAAGAAGCCTCGCATATAACTCTTTCATTTCTATCTAAAGCCAAACGAGTATTTTCAACCTGTTTTGGAATATTAACTGGATTGGTTTCTGCCAAATAATAATTTCCAAAAAGCTGCATAGCAAGATCTCCTACCATATTACCATTAATACACTGTGTTTCATTATGCTGTTCTTCCTCTTCATCTGGTTTATATTTTTCAAGCCATAATCTTTTATTGCATTCACAAAACTTTACATATTTACTTTTCGAATAATTAAACTCTTTTTGTTCCATTGTGTATTCCTCCTAAATGCCTAAAAAACATCTCAAAAATTATAAATAGTCTTTTACATCTTCTTTTAAAACTATAAATTCATTATTAAGCTTAGCTTTAATAGTTTTAGAAACTGATGAAGAAAATGGTTCTAATAAATATTTTGAAACAATTTGTTTTGAAACTCCTATATTATTTCCAACTCCAGTAGGAGTATTATCATGAATCATACATGCACAATTAACTGCTGCATAACGAATAATTAAATAATTTTTTTCATCTCCTTTATAGCCTTCAAACTTTTTAAGGATTTTAGTACCATTTAGCTTTAAATACGCAGATACTAATTCTGACATTTTAGATTCTTTTAAATAGAAATCCTCTTCACAGCAAACAAATGTTTCAATCGGAATTTCATAAAACAAGGCAACACTTTTAAAAAGACCACCCATTTTTTTAGAGACAAGCTCATAATAGGAATAATCTTTCTTCTTTTGAATTGAAAGAAAAACATTAAAGTTATTATCTACTTTAAAATGTTCTCTTATTGGATCAGGATTTTTTTCTGCAAGTAGTCGTAATAATGCCATTGAATATGTTGTTTGATATAAATGCATTACAGCTCTAATTTCTTCTTTTGTAAAAGGAATTTGTTCTAGTCCCACTAATGCTTTATTTTCAACATCAACATAAGAATCATTTGGATAAAAATGTTTGATATATTCTATAGTTTCATCTAATGTTTTAAAAAAACAAGTTTTAATAATTGTATTGTAAGAATAAATTTCATTATTTGCCTGTTGAATAACTCGTGGCTTTGCATCCTCAAATTTTTCATAAAAAACAGGCTCTAACACCAATTCCAAAACTCCAGCCCTAGATCCTCCTGTAATTGTTGTTCTTGTGTGTAATGCGTAAAATTTCATTTTTATCCTCCCTCGTATAAATACAATTCATTATTCATAAGAAAATATTTAATTAATAAATAATATTTTATATCAGTTTGAGATAATTCAAACTGC
>JBJEFR010000071.1:0-6248 GCA_051874255.1 Anaeroplasmataceae bacterium | reverse complement strand
TTAATGGTAAAAAGAATAAATGCTATTACAATTTCTTACATCAAATTGGTGAAGATACTCTTCCTATTTTTACAAAATCACAAATCACGTTTATTGAAGAACTTGAAGAATTGTTGCCACTTGTAAGAGTAGATGAGTATTTAATAATTAATGATTTACTAAATAACGATGAATTAGATATAAATAGATTAATAGGGTTTAATTCTAAAGTTAGTATTAATACATTAAATAATGCTTTATATTTGTTAAAAAAGGATAAGCTTATAACAATAGATAATAAATTAAATATTGATAAATTAAACAAAGAATTCAAGGATTATATTTTGGACACATTAAATTATGGGTTAACTAGATATGATATTGAATTTGGTGAATATAATGGTTTATTTAGATTATATGGTAATTATTATAAAGAACAAATAATGAGAGTATTATGCCAGCAAGGATTAATGTTTATGAAAGGTACTAAGTTTGATGAAGATGGTACAACTTATATATTTGTTGGTCTTAAGAAGGATAAGTCTAAACAAGAAAGAACTAATTATAAGGATAAGTTTTTATCATCTAAGATTTTCCAATGGGAATCAGAAAATAATACAACATTGGATAATTCTATAGGAAAGAAATTAAGTAATACAAAAAGAATTCATTTATTTATAAGAAAAATGGATGATGAGGATGGAATAACATTGCCATTTACTTATTTTGGTACAGGTAAGTTTGATAATAGAAGAGAATCATTTGTAGAAGTATTAAATAAAGATGGTTCTACATCTAATGTCCCAACATTATTATTTGATATAAAATTAGATAATCCTGTACCAAAAGAATATTATTTTGATTTTGAAATACCAGAAGGTGATTAAATTGAAGCATTATGAAGTCGTATGTGCAATAATATATAATGATGAAAATAAAGTATTATGTACTAAAAGAGGACCAGGAAGAGCACTTGAAGGTAAATGGGAATTTCCAGGCGGAAAAGTAGAAAAGAATGAAACTCATGAAGAAACTATCGTAAGAGAAATTAAAGAAGAATTAAATTCTATTATTACCCCTTTAAAATATTTGGGTTCTTCATCGTATGAATATCATAATTTAACTCCATATGATGATTTTTCTATTACTTTATATGCTTATAAATGTAAGCTATTAAGTGGAGATTTAATTTTATCTGAGCATACCGATAAAAAATGGGTTACTGTAGAGGATATGAAAAATATGGATTTTGCTGAAGCTGATAAGCCATTAATCGAAGTGTTGAACAGGTTACATTAACTGTAAATTAGATTTGTAAAGAATTTAAGTTTGATATAAATATGATAGACCATGTGGTAAAGTTAGTTTATTGAGTGCATGGAAAGAAATGCTTTAAGAAGTCATGAGATGTTCAATTATTCGGTTATGAATAATTTAGGAGAAGCAAAACAACACTGTTTACCTTTTAGTTGACAACATATTTTTCTTTTATTATAATATAGGTATAAAAAGAAAAAGATTTGTCGGCGGCAACCAACAAATCTAAAGTGATAGATAACTATCTCCATATAGTATCTTATCATTTTCTTTTTAAATTTTCAAGAAAGGAGGATAAGATACTATGGGAATTTTTAATAAAATTGCTAGAAGTTTTGTCTATCATTGTACTGAAAAGCCAACTCAATATGTTCACGTAGATAAACCAAAAACATTACAAGAATACAGACAAGTGCAATATAATAACTGGTGTAAGGCAAAAGGTGTATATAATGGATCATATTTACCCAAAAATCCAAATACTTTAATTAATAAAGGTTGGATTGATATTACTTCTAGTAAAAACAAAAGTGGTATAAAACATTTTAAAAGAAAAACATCTGGACAGATAGTAAGATTTGATCCTGAAAATGAAACACAAATTGATCATTATCATTGGTCTAATCCTATGCCAACAAAAGCAAATCATAATTTATCTACAGAATATCTTGATAGATATGGTCAACCTTGTACAAAAAGAGATGATCAACATCATTTAGCACCACTTGATGAAGATTGTCCTAAGAATGCATTGAAGAGGTATTTGAAATGAGAAAGGAAACAATAAAAGAAAAAAATAATATTTTATTTGAATTGCATGAATCGCTATTTGTTGATTATAAATTGGACAAAGATAATTTAATTTTAAGATTTGCTATAAATTGTGCGATAGTAGAATCATTAGGTGTTAAATCTAAATTTGGTGAAAAATATTATATTTATGATGTTGTTTGCCACAATTTAAATTTTTTTGAAGTAAATAATGTATATGATATTCAATTACTTTTATGTGAGATTTTGGATTTTATGGTTTATGATAATAAATTTAGTTTAATACTTATAGAAGGTATTAATGAGATTTATTTTACATTTGATTGTGAGAGCATTGAATGGATTCCAATTGTAGTATTATCATCTGATGAATTAGATAGGATTGAAGAGACAAAGTATTATAAAATATTTTAATTATTGGAATAACAAATTGTAATTAATGAATAATTATTTAAATGATTAGAAAATAAATAAGTGCAAATAAATCGAAATGAGAGAAAATGTTATGATTAGTAAGTTTGGTAAATGTATTAGAAATATTAGAGAACAAGAAAATGATTCATTAAGACAAATGGCTATTAAATTAGGCATATCAGCTGCCTTCTTATCAGCTATGGAAGTAGGAAGAAAGCCTATTCCTGTTGAATATATTGAAAAAATAAAAAGTATATATAATTTGACTGAAGAACAAGAAGTTGAATTAGAAAATAGTATTCATGAAACCAATGAAAGAGTTCCAATTGAACTTGCTGCTATGAATGAAGCACAAAAGGATATTTCCTTAATGTTTGCAAGAAAAATTAAAACTGCTGATGAAGAATTATTAAGAAAGTTAAAGGAAGCATTGTTAGATGAAGAAAACTAATCCGTTAAAAATTGCTGAAATTGAAAATTATGCTAATAACTTAAGAAGAGAATTGGACATTCCATCTAATTCTCCTTTTCCGGTTTTAAAGGTAATAGAACAATTTCACGATGACGGATTACTTACAATTCAATATTTAGAGGATGATCATTTTATATTTGAAGATGATACACCAGCAAAATATAATTCTTCTGAAAACTTTATTTATGTAAAAGAATCAGTTTTAGAAGAATTAGAAAATCATGAGTATAGAGCTAATTTTACCTTAGCTCATGAACTATTTCATTATTTCCAATGTCAAGTATTGGGATTTGAATTTGAAGAGGTTGAATATTGTCCTAGTTTTGAAAACCCTGAATGGCAAGCTGATGAGTTTGCTGGGCAATTATTAGTTCCGACAAAATATATTATTGGAGATTGTGACACTAGATTGATTGCTGAAGTGTTTAATGTATCAGAATCATGCGTTGTCACTAGAAAATTATATTATGAAAGGAGATTAAAAAGACATAAGGAGAAAATAATTATGGAATGTTACGTTATTTATCAATGCATTTACTTGATTTTAGATGAATTGATTGATGAAAAATCACAGGACAACAAAATACAATTTTTATCTGATGCAAATCCATATATTTGGGAAGGAGAGACATCAGGAGATTTGATAGTTTATGATGATTTTAAATCGAAATATAGTGAATGGGATAATCATGATGATTATTCATATGAATTTGTTTGTAACTATTTGAAAAATCTTGATCCGTATTATGGAGATATATATTCAATATTTATGCAACTATCAAAAGAAGAATATGTTGATACGTGTAAAAATATTCTAGAAAATTATTCAGAGCGGTTAAAAAAATGTAATAATTGATGATGTTTTAGATGTATAGATGACTCACAATATATATTTTGTGGGTCATTATTTTTAGATTAGATAATTATGGTGTCTATCATATAATAAATATTAATTATGGAAATTTTAATTCATTCATATGGAGAAGAATATCCAGATAGTGATGGTGGAGCCAACGCTATATCTTTAAACGAAGCAAGACGTAATTGGAATTCAAACAATAAATAAAATTAGGGAGTAACTTTAAATTGTTTAACTATTTTTAGTTGAAAATTTTAAGGTTACTCCCTTTGTTGCTATAACACATCTTTTTTATGTGTATAAATTAATATTTATATATTTCAAACTTGCGCATAATGGAATTTTGACATATAATATAAATGAGCATAGAGGTGAGCTTAATGACTTTTGAAAGAAAAATATATCAAAAATTAGTTAATTGGAAGAGTGAAACTAGTGGTACAAAAGCCATTTTAATTGAAGGGGCAAGACGTATTGGGAAATCGACAATAGCAGTCGAGTTTGCAAAAAATGAATATGATTCATATATGTTAATAGATTTTTCAATTGCAAGTAAAGAAGTAAAAAGCTATTTTGAGAAATATATAACAGATATTGATACGCTGTTTATGCTTTTAGAAGCAGAATATCATGTTCAATTGAAAAAGAGAAAATCATTAGTTATTTTTGATGAGGTTCAATTTTGTCCAAAGGCTAGGGAAGCTATAAAGCATTTAGTAAAAGATGGAAGATTTGATTATTTAGAAACAGGATCATTAATATCCGTTAAAGAAAATGTAAAAAACATTTTAATCCCTTCAGAAGAAAGACACATTAAAATGTATCCATTTGATTTTGAGGAGTTTTTATGGGCTTTAAATGAGAAGCCACTTGCTAATCTTATACGAAGTTATTTTAAAGAATTAAAGTCTTTACCTAATAGCCTTCATGATAAAGCTATGCTTTTATTTAGAGAGTATTTGCTTGTAGGTGGAATGCCACAAAGTATTGTAGCATTCTTAGAAAATAGTAAATCACTTAATAAGGCAAATATAGAAAAGAAAGATATTTTAAATCTATATAGAAGTGATATTATGAAAATATCTTCATCGTATAAATCAAAAGTACTTGCTATATTTGAACAAATACCTGGATTTTTATCGCAACATGAAAAAAGAATTGTATTTAATAAAATCCAAAAGGATAGTAGCTTTAATAACTATGAGGATACATTCTTTTGGCTTTCTGATTCACAGATAACCAACGAGTGTTTTTTATGTAATGATCCAAATGTCGGCCTTTCACTTAATGAAAATAGAACCTATATTAAATGTTATATGGGAGATACAGGACTTTTAGTTACACATGCGTTTAATGAAAATGAAATAGAAAATAATAATCTTTATAGTGAAATTTTATCGGGCGATCTATCTATAAATAATGGTATGATATTTGAAAATGCGATTGCTCAAGCATTAACTGCAAATGGATATAAATTATTCTTTTATACCCATTATTCTGAAGAGAAACATAGAAATGATATCGAAATAGATTTTATTATTTCTAATAATAGTAAAGTTACTAATAAAATATTCCCTATTGAAGTAAAATCTGGAAAAAGATATCATACCAAATCATTAGATAGATTTATTGAAAGATATAAGGATAGAATTGGAGAGGCTTATATAATTCATCCAAGAAATCTTTCAATAAAAGATAATGGAATAATATGTTTGCCATCATATATGGTATTTTGTTTATGATTGTAGTTGTTTTCATAAGTTACGCATATGACCGAGTATCATCATGCGACAGCATCTAGTTACAAAAAGATTATTGAATATTTCCATCCTGGATTTTTACTTGGTATAACTGCAACTCCAGAACGTATGGATAATGAAGATGTTTTTGCTTTGTTTGATAAAAACGTACCTTATGAGTTAAGGTTAAGAGATGCAATTATAAATGATTTAGTAGTTCCATTTCATTACTACGGAATTAGAGATAAATTAGTTGATTATAAATCAAAAGATAATACAAAGATTTCGAGAGAAATAGCTAAGACAGTTAATGTTGAGTTTATTTGTAGTGAAATAGAACGTCATAAACCACATGGTAAATTAAAGGCCATCGCTTTTTGTACTACTATAGCTCATGCTAGTTTGATGTCTGAAGGATTCAACGAAATGGGATATAATGCTGTAGCATTAACTGGTAAAAATGATTTAGGTGTTCGTATAAAAGCATTTAATGATCTTCAAGATGATAATAAAGAACTAGAAATTATATGTACTGTTGATATATTAAATGAAGGAGTAGATATTCCTCAGGTTAATATGGTTTTATTTTTAAGACCTACTGAATCACAAACAATATTCTTACAACAGCTTGGTAGAGGACTACGTAAATATGAAGGAAAAGAGTATGTTACAGTATTAGATTTTATTGGAAATAATT
>JBJEFR010000070.1:0-29634 GCA_051874255.1 Anaeroplasmataceae bacterium | reverse complement strand
GGTGACTTCAAACAAATTTATTTTGCGATGCGTCAAGAAATGGACGTAAGAGTGTTAGATCAGGCTACTATTGAGGATCCAGACACTGGTGCTAAATACCATTTAGCTCAACAAAATATGGTAGCGTTCATGATTAATATGCGTATGGGTTGGGAGATCCCAAATCCTATTTCAAGAGAAACATACAATAATAATCCTAACTACTTCCCATTTGCAGTGATTACACCTGCAGATGCTACATTACCTAATACATTAGATTTTACTTTAACGGTAACTAATGGAACTGCGGCAGTAGCTAATGCAGACGTAACAATTGGTGGTCAAGAGTTTAAGACAGATGATTCTGGTGTTGTAACTGCTAAAGTTCAACCTAACCAATCATATGTTGTAACTGTATTTGCTGATGGCTACAGCGCGGCTGTCCAAAAAGTTGACGTTACTAATAGTGCTGTTGCAAAAACTATTACATTGCAAGCTTATGACCCTGCAGTAAAAGGCTCAAGTATTTCTGATACAGCTTCAAGCTAAAATTAGTTTAGGAGGTGTTTACTAATGGCAGCAGATTTAACATATGAAACATTAGTAACTAATGACGACTATCTCCGATTTGCAGGTATTGATTTAAATACCGAATTGTCTTCTCGAATAGTGAATGATGTTGGGGATAGTCCGGCACCTCGTTTCATTTGGGGTATTGAGGATTGGTGCAAAGACCATTTAATGCTTAATTACACATGGAATGGGGAATTGGTAACAGAACACCAAAGAACATTCTTTAAAAAAGGTGTTATGTTCCAAATTCAATATGTTCTACGCAATGGAAATATATCAAATGATTCGGGCTACAACATGTCAACAGGTGGAATAGTACCTAGAGAGGTACTAGATAGAATTGGAATGTCCTCTAATGCCTATAAGTGCTTTAGACTTGGCGGTATGGCCAATATAGGAAGTGGTGGTAATTATGATAGATATCGTTAGTGATAGTAGAACAAAGCATGACAGATATCTTTTATTTAAGAAGAAGGAAGATGTTACAGCTTATTTGGGCCATGAAAATGTTCCTAGTGATAGATTTAATGCAGAGGATTTTGTAGATTATTCTACAGGATTTGTTGAGAATAATGGAGTATCTCATCTAGATACGCATAAGCTCTCAATTAAAACTAATGCATATTTGGATTTCAAAAATGATGATTACGTATTTGATATAAAGTATAGAATTGTATGGCGAATAGAATCCATTGGGATTGCGGATGATAGTCAAATGAAAGAGTATTCTTTAAGGCCACGAAAAGATACTATATTGAATTTAATTAGGTAGGCGATTTATATGGATATAGATTCTAAACAAACAACTATTGATAGATTCCAAACAACTCTTCATTGGCAATTGGCAGCTCAGTTACCTAGACCTGGAGGCATTCATAAATACTCGCATGGGGCTTTATATGCAGGGTATAGTTCTAAAAGACAGGTAGATGCTAACGGAGAAGTAACATGGACTATTACAATATCAAAAGGCATTGATTACGGAGCTGCAGCAATGGGTTTTAATAATGATGGAACTAGAAGAAAACCTAGAGGTCGATTAGAAACAATAAATTTTAAAACGATTGATAATTGTGTGCAATCAGTCGCTAAAACTATAGCTCTTCCTACTGGAGGAAAGGTAGTGATTAAATGATAGATAAAGAATTATACATTAATTGGCTTAAAACCCAAATATGCATATTGTTAGAAGAGGATATTAAGGTAGATGTACATGATGAATTCAGTTATAATCCTAATGCAAATATTGATATTACTGTAAAGTTTTTACCAGGACAAATTCAATGCGGTATACCACAATACCCTTGTGAACTTTTAATTGAGATTAATGAAAGCTACTCAGTTGAGGCTATTAAAGCATTAACCGATCTATCGCTAGCCTTTAACGAGACATTGATTAGTCTAGGCAGTGGTGTATATAGGCAATATTACACAACCCCTAATGTGGTAGGTACTTTCCAAAATCGAGGTATTACCAACAATGTAGCAGTTTCTATCTCTGCATCATTAGTAAATTTTACAAATGTACTAATGGTTAAGGGCTTATCTCTAGAAACGGGTGATTTATCTGAAGAAATAAATTTTGTGAATTTTAATTTCTCTTATATGGCTGAAACTAATTCGACAGGAGTCATTAGTGACCCTGTTGCACGTGTAGTAGGTGAGTCTACAGCTACTACCTATACATTTACATTTGTACCTAAAGCTACTCCTTTGAATCAGAAACTAATAGAGCATATGCTTTCTGGGAATGAACCAAATAGGCAGTACTATTTAGCTATCCATTTTGACTATGGAGAGTTTGTTATCTCCACAATATTACAAGCTGGTAGCCTCTCTCAAGCTGTAAATGGGTTACCATTAATACAATTAACATTTATGGGTGGTGATTTTAATGGCTAGAATTGATATATTAATTTCTTCAAAAGGAACTACATCTGAAAGTGAATTAGAGGATTCACAGGCCAACGGAGGTCAAGGTACCTCTAATGCCGGCCAAAGCTTGACTGGAAACCGCAATGGCGAAACTAAAATGATGGCTAAAAGTGTTGCAGCGATGCAATTGGCCAAAGTCAGTATGAACGCAATAAAAAGCACTTTTGACTATGCTAAATCAAATTATGGAAATTTTACAGGGGATTACCTTGGACAGCAAAAGATAGATAATGCATTTAGTGTGGCTTCTGTATTAACAAGCGTTGGAGGAAACATTGCTAATGGTGCTATTTCTGGTGGACCAGTTGGTGCATTAGTTGCAGCTGCAGTCTCAGCTATTGATTTAGGAGTAACCGCTTGGCAAAATACTACCACCTATAATCAATCCATACTTAAGGCTAATTTTTCGGCTAAGTTTAATGCCCAAAGAATAGGAACAGTATTGAGTGGAGGTAACAGGTCATAATATGAGATTTAGAGAGTATAAAGATGTATATACTACAGATAAGGTTAGGAAAGGTATTGTAAGAGGGCGAAGCTTATCTGATGAACTAGATAGTGCGACCGTCATACTATCTCAGATTGGTAAGATAGACATTGAATCTAATGATTTAATTGAACTAACAAATGAATCTGGTGATTTGGAATACTGGTTTGTTGCTAATTATAATAGGAAGACTGTATCTTTTAAGCCTATTAGGTATAATTATGTCGTTGATTTAATGAGCATAACTAGATTCTTAGAAACGATTATCCTACCCAACTTAACAATTACAAATATAGGTCAGAATAGAAGCATTTTAACGTATATTAATAATGCGATGCAGCTGTATTTTAAATCCGAGTATGGTGGTTTCATTATATCGGATGAATTAATAGAATTATGTGAGAATACTGTGTGTCCAGAATGTACTTTTGAAGAACCAACTCTAAGAGAATATTTAGATCATTTATTAGGCTTTGAGAATTGCCTAGCAAAGCTTGAATTTAGGGATGGTGTATTTGTCCTAACATATTTAGATCTCAATCCAAATGGAACAGAGTTAAATACAGACTATATTACATATATGGAGCAGTCTCAATGCGCCGAACAATATGTAACTCAATTAGAACATACATTTAAGGATGTTATAGCTCAATTCCCCATAGTGGAATACCATAAAATGAAAAGTGAATCATATATGTTTGACACGGAAACTGGTAAACTCATTCTACATCACAAGCCATATGATATTAAACGTATCGTTGCCAAAAATGTAGCTTTTAGCGTTGAAGCGGACTATAAATACTCGAATAGTAGTAATATTATAGATCATGCTAATATCTATGTTAATAGCGGTACAGAACCGACGAAAACAGTTGCGAGTCCCAGATATATAAATAATATTGACTTAGATATTACAGAATACTTGGTGGTTGACAAAATTTTCCAATCGCTGGAAACTCTACCACAAGGAGGTTACAATACCCTTACTGATGATTTAGTTAAGAATAATTATATGAATAATTCATTGAGATGGTCTAGGGGTTCTAGGGAAATCGATAATTTTCACTATTATCAAACTAAAACTGTGATATGGAGCTCTTCAGATGAGCCCGCTATAACTTATGCAATTCGTTCCGCCATTTATAAAAGATTAAGTAAGATATTAGGTAAAGCTGGTTATGTTGGTGATGATGGAGTTAGCGTTACTTACTTAAAAAAGGATGGTCCTACAAGTGGTATTATATACAATTGGAATGATGGTTGGAAAAATGTAGTATTTGAGGTAGAATACATTCCCTATATCAACGCCAGACTAAAAATTCAACAGGATCTGGATTTTAGACATCTTATAAGCGCTCCTGATAATACAACTAATGCTACTACGAATATTAGTAGTTTTATTAAAAAATCGCTTGAGAAAAACAGGCAGTTGGGGAATGATTCATTGATGTTCTACGCTAGAAGTTTAGTAGATAAAGATGGGTATGGATCCGTGTATGATTTAGGACAATACTATATAGATGAAGATGGCTCAAGATATGTTCTTAACTATTTAGAAACAGAAACTAAAAATAATTGTGTTCTCTATAAGGGGATACTTACTAAAAACTACTCAAATCGAAATATCCATACTGTCATTAATCGTGAAAAAAGGTATTATTCGCTAGCGGATAATAGTGAATCGTTAATCAGAAATGAGGTTAGAGTTAAAAAGTATAAGGTGTCTCTTTCAAATGAATATAACCCCAACATTCTAATGTTAGTATTACCATTAAATATACTGAAGTTTAGTGCCACAGCTAATGAGGATAGTACTATTGTATCAGGGTACATCCCATCGGACACCATTGCAGAGAGAAACATTATCTCGCATAGTGCTTTATTCGAAGATAACGTTGCATATGCTACACGGGTAGGAAGTCAGAAGAATGGTGGGTATGAAATGGAGTATCTAAAGTATACTGATTCGTATGGTGAGATAAGTGCTATAGAAGTTGATTTTAGATGTTCAACAGGCAAAGACCTAGATGTCATTTTAAATTGTGAAGTGGTATCTGATGAAAAAGAGGCATTCGTTGGATCCTCTAAAAGTAGTTTTGAATTCCTAAAAGATTCTAGAGAGCAGTTATGCATAACTGTAGAAAATATAATTGTAAATGACCCAAACGATTCTAATATTACCCTTTATGGGGATAGAATAGCCAATCTTTTAAATAGTAGCTATATATCGATAAACTCTAATGTAGTAGGATATCTAATGCGTACTGATACAAAAGTTAATTTTGGTAAGCCATTACATGAGCTAGTGGGCGACCTTACGTATCCTACTACATTAGAAATAGTTGACCAAAAAGGACAAGTCTGTATATCAATTGCCAATTATAATGGAGAGTATCTAATACTAGAAGAAATAGTATAAATTAGGAGGTACATATGAAAATATATATTGATACACAATCATGGGCGAGAATAGCTGAAGAGCGAGAATCGCCTTTTTATATGGGAGAAAACTATGTCAGTAAGGTTAGGGTGTACTTCAATTCTGAACCTAACAATTGGTATCCTACCATTAAATTCTTGAAATCGAATAATCGTAGAAAAGGACCTATCAGCTATGATGTATCCGGATATGGATTGGAAACAGTATATACACTTCCTGGATATGAAAGATCTGTATGGCACTTTTTTGACTTTACATTATCAGCTTGGGAGGGTATTATAGATACTCCTGGAACATTAGATATGACCTTGATCATAAATCACTTAGATGATAGTGACAAGGTATCCATGCAGCACCTAATTAATTTTAAGAATAATGTTGCTAGAACTACGGTTTTTGGGGATGAAAATAACGTAATAGTTATTGGTGATGATCCCTGAAGAAGTTATCCTTAATGCGGCAGAGAATATTAATACTAATCTTGCCAGGCTAACAGATTTGGAAGTAAGATTTAATGGATTTTTAAAGTTTGGTAGAAGATTAGAACCAACAACAGGTGGCTCTTTTGAAACAGAAGATGAGCTACTTGATGAAGTATTTAATTTTTTCTATGAAAATGTGGATGACACTTCGGATATAGCATCTGCTCAAGTGGGCATCAATAGCTATATATTTGTTAAATCTAGATATTTGACTAGTAGGTTAATAATGCTAGATACTACTAGCCATAAGTTCTATGATGTAGATAACTCGACTGGTACCTATACTAAAACTACAATGTTCTACGGAAAGGAAGAGGTCGGAGAGGATATAGCTACTGCTTTAGAGGAGTTTAATAATGTTTTGACAAAATATATTGACGCGCAGGATGCTAATGATCAAAAGTATGCAGATGGCATATTTAATAATGCAATAGCTCATGCTAATAGCCTATTTGATCAAATTAATAATCGCTTAAATGCTATTACAGAGGGTGCAGATACTGATTATGATACATTCAAAGAATTATCGGATCAAATAAAGAAATTTAAAGAAGAACATTCTGATTTTTTGGACTCAATAGATAGGCTTACCACTAAAACATTAATAGACTCTGAGACTACGTCGATAGTTAGAACATTGAGTAATAATACGGATTATAGTTATACCGCAGAGGATATTGCTTCTATTACGTTTAAAATACCTGCAGATATTACGCATGGATATACAGCCGGTGTCAATTATAAAATTGGAACTACTAGACCAGGCTTTAGCTTAATCAATAATTCTACATATCCATTGAGGATAATCGAGAACGGGAGAATAAGTGATTCAGTAACCCATGAGCCTAATCATATATATTCATGTATTGTTATCTGCAATGGCTTAGAAGTAATATTTCAAGTGGTGGAAATGGAAGTTAAATGAGATACATAGATTTTAAAAAGCTAATGTTTAGCAGAATGATGCTAATTATGTATTTGCCATTTGACTTGGATGGTAACCTAATAATAAGAGCATCAGTTGATGTTGGGGTTAGTAAATCACTTTTATTAGAGTTAGAATACCCACTTAATTATGATGGCCTATTAGAAGTGGGGACAAGTGAAAGTCTCCAATTAGAAGCCCAAAGTCCTATTAGTATATATGCCTATTTGGATATAACAACATTAGAATCGCTATTGATAGAATTTAATAGCTATTTAGATTTACAAATGGTAGGAACAGAGCTAGAACTATCTCAAGCGAATAGTCTCCATATTGACTCTAAAGGTGAACTTTCTTTAGCAGGATCTTTAGCCATAGACTGCTTTAATTTATGTGCGGTTGAATCAAAAGGTAAGGTAGCTTTTTATGGTGGCTCTATTGATGCCCATACCTCTAATACTATAGAATTAGCGACATTATCTAAATTTGAAACAGGTGGCTTCGTCAGTTTAGAAATCTTAGAAATAAAAACAATACCAAGCATTAATGGTGTTCTGCAGTGCGATGCATTCCTAGATATGTTAGGTTTGGACAGCTATCCTTTTGGTATGTATGGGTCATATAATTCTAGCAGCTCGTTCTGTATCCAATTATCTCAGGAGAAACATTTTGAGACAAAGGGACAGATAAATTATAAAGGTACACTAAGCATAGATTTGCTTGTGATTAATACTTGGTTTAACATTTTAGATAACACGTGGGATTTCGCTATAGATAACACGTGGGAAGACATATTATTCACTTTAAAATAGGAGGTTATTATGGATAAAAAAGGATTTATATGTGAATATGGTGCGAAATATGCACTACTATATATAGTTGGAGAAGGTGGAACGAGTACATCTAATACCCAAACTAGATATTTGATATTATCGTCAACTCCTGTATCTTTACTAGGAGCTGGATATACTGAACCAACAGCGCCAAGCTATGTCCGTATGAAAATCGGCGCTTCAGGCTATTCAGGGTATGATACTGCCGATTATTTCAGTGAGGTAAAAACAAGGACAAACAAGGATGGTAATATAACTAAATGGTATATTACTAATAAAACCGAAATTCACTTCTTAGAAGCACAGGAGTCATGGGGTACTTTAAGCTATTGGGCTATAACAGATAGCGCTAATATTAACACAGGAAATGTGCTATTTGCAGGAGAGCTTAAAACTCCAATTTCGCCAATTGCTAATTCTATCCCAATAGTAAGAGCCAATAAAATTCAAATCTTTATTCCAACTGAATATTACGTTGCAGAAGAGGATGAAGATTTTGCTGATGAAACTACTACATCATAAAATGGGATGGTGATACTATGCCTAAAACAGAATATTTAGAACTTTATACAATGGAATCATCTCAGAGTCCAATTAAAGAATTTGTACAAGCAATGGTTCATGGAGAGGGGACTAGTGATTCCCCTCTTTCAGATCCTCAAAAAATAGATGCTGCTATCAAAGAGCTTAATGCTAATAAGCAATCTAAATTGACACCTGGATTTGGCATATCTATAGTAGATGGTGTCATATCCTTATCTTTAACTAATGCTAGTGAGGAGGCCTATTAATGTCTGACATTAAATATGCAATAATAGAAGAAAATGATTTAACTGAGATTGGTAATGCGATCAGAGAAAAGGAATCGACATCTGAACTAATTCCAACTAAAGAAATGCCAGCCAGGATTAGAGCAATTGAAACAGGATCTAATCCTACTGCAACTATTTCCATCACGGAAAATGGAACTTATGATGTGGCGAGTTATGGAACAGCTATCGTAGACATACAACAAACTCAAGCTCCAGCTAGTGACTTAGATAAGTTGATTGATGGAACAATCACATCATTTGCTCTTCCCGTTGGAGTTACAAAAATAGCTGATTATAAATTTTATAAACATACATCTTTGACAGAAGCAGTATTGACTGGACTTGTTACAATAGGTCAATATGCATTTAGTGGATGTACAGGGTTAAAAGAAATAGTAATACCTTCAACAGTTACTACTGTCAATTCTTATGCTTTTGATGGTTGTAGTAAGGTAGAATCAATAGTAGTTAATAATAAAACTCTAGGTAGTTACCAGTTTCGTAATAATTACCTAGTAAATTCGTTAAGCCTAAATCCTGAAATTAGTTCAATACCAATGTATTGCTTTCAATACTGTGGTAGGGATGGGACTGGATTTGAGTTAAATATCCCAAATGTTACTTCATTAAGTAGTTATGCGTTCCAATATAGTGCCGTTAAAAAAATAGAGGGTTCAGTGGGATATGGCGCGTATTCTTTTATGGGTTGCACAAAGTTAGAGACAATAGATATTGAAGTGTATAATTATTTGGACATGGGTATGTTTCGGGGATGTACTAGTCTTAAAAATATTAAGCTCAAGTCAGAAAATACGAGCTTTTCATTTCAAGATAGTACACTCAGAGATTGCACCTCTGTAGAAAATTTTGATATTGCGGATGTTCTATACGTAACCAATATTTATAGTTATGCTTTTCAAAATTTTGGTAGTGCTAGAAGTACTGTTGATACAGATAGGCTGATACTAGATTTTGCCAAGTATAGCTTTACAACAGTTAACTCGTATTCATTTAGTGGGTTAAAGAACACCAATGTAGTACTCCCTTCAACAATTACTACTATCAATTCTAATGCTTTTAGAGATTGTAATAAATTAAATTTATATTTAAATAGTTGTCCTACGTTATCAAATGTTAGCGCATTTGATAATAATATAAATCTCAATATATTTATAGACTTTGATAGTATTGATACGCTTGTGGCTAAGACTAATTGGACAGCATACCAAGAAAATGTAAAAGGCGTAATAACAGGAGTTTCAGAATTACCACTAACTACTACCTCAGGGATAGATGTATTATGGTATTATGATTCGGAATTTACTCAATTAGTAGGAAGCGGTGTAGTTGAAGAAACCGCAACTTATTATTGTAAGATAGGTCCTGCTTACCTAACACTACTATCTGGAATTAACTGTTCAATTATAGTTTCAGATGCTAATGATAACGTGTACAATGAAGGTGATCCTATTGTATTAGGTACCATATTAGACTTCGCTTTTCAACCTATAGATGGGCAAGAAATTCCACTTAAGGTAGCGATTAATGATGTTACTATAGACTTGACTGATTTTAGCGATTACATGTCTAATTATATTATGGAAGGTAACCTATCGATAAAAGCAATATACTGGGATGGCGTAATACCGCCACTTAACGAAACATTCGCCGATAATGATTGGGACGTAATTGCTTTAGGTATTAAAACTAGAACTGGATTTGATGTCGGATGGAAAGTAGGAGATACTAAGTCTATTACTACAACAGATGGAAAGACCTATATATTGAGAATTTGTGACACAACACCTAATAGGTATCCATATGCTGATGGAAGTGGTAATTCACAAGCAGTAATAGAATTCGTGGAGGGTCTACCTGATCAAATGGCATTAAATGATAGCGTTAAGGAGAATGATTATTGGACAGGTGGCGGATGGGCCTTAACGGATATGAACAACATTAAGCTACCAAATTTCCTAGCAACTCTCCCTCAGGAATTGCAGAATGTAATTAGTGAGGTGTCCTTGACTTGCTATAGTGTAACTGAACCTTCAACAAGGATAGCAACTAGCAAGTTATTTATAGGAAATGAATACGAAATACTAGGTGCAAAGCAACATGGTAGTCAAATAGATCAAGCTATTCAATTTGAATTATATAAGCAAAAAGGATACGCAGCAATGCAAAAATATAGACTTGGTAGCACGTCAAGTGAATATTTCTGGCTACGTTCACCTATAGAAAACAACTCTTTGTATTTCTCGACATGGCGTGGTTCGAGTATAAAAATTGAAGCTACCTATGGACAATATGGTGTAGCTCCCATTTTTGCCATTTAACTGATATTTAACTAATAGGAAAATTGATATAGGAGGTAATATAGATGATAGTATACCAATACCCTGCGATATTAGATGGAAAACCTAATAGAAAATATATTAGAAGCTTCAGTGATATCCATAAAAAAATAATACAAGTTGATACAGGTGAAGTATTAGAAGATGCTGTTGATGAATACCCTTCAATTCATACCTACGAAGAGCATGAAAACTATATTGAAGAGTATGAACCAAAAGAAGAAAGCCTAATAACAAATGAGGACATCATTGAAATAGGTGATGCACAAGTACAATAGAGCTAAATGCTCTTTTATTATTTTATCTAATTAGGAGGTGGTGTTATGAATAAAGGAGAGAAATATGATGTTCCAGTGCTAATGGATCCTAGACTGCAAAAGATGGAATATTGCAAACCTATGGATTTAGTTTTATGTTTAACTAAAGATGGAAAGCTATATTTGGTCAGGGATTTAATCGAGCAAAACACCAATTTAAAAAATGAAATAAACAAATTATCAAAGGCTATTGTTGATGTAAATAGTAGCCTTACATCTTTAAAAAAAGAACATAATAAGCTAGTTAGGGGCTATAAGAAGCAAATAACGGCACTAAAAGTTCAAATAGCTACATTAGGAGGTAAAAAATAATGGATGCATTATTGGAATGGTTAAAGACTTGGGATTGGAGCGCAGTGTTAGCTACACTTATAGGTTTAGCAGCTACTTATGGTGGCTCTATTTTGATTTTAATTATAAGCTTAATCAAAACTAGAGTTAAAAATTTTAACTATAAGCAAGCCCTCGAAAATGCCAAGATTGATTTATCAAATCAGCAATTAGAGTTAATAGAGAATTTAAAGGATAGTATTGTTAAAGAGCTATCTACGATTAATAGTAATTTAATGTCTCAAAATTCGGAAGCTGCAGCAGAACAAAAGAAGATTATCCAGGATATAGTTGATGATGCTAATAGGGCCAATGAGGAAATTCAAGAAGTTTCAGTAGCTAATGCTAGTGAGGTATTGAATGGTTTGGGGGAGTAACTTATGTTTTTTAGCGGTATAGAAACTTATTCTAAAAAGCGTATGCTGGCTTTAACAATTATATGTAATATTATTTATGTGGGTCTACTTGTAGTAGGCCCCTCTATAATTGTAGGCTGCAGGTATGCTATTTTCGAGAATGCATCAGCAAAATACAAGCTTACAGGAATAGGAATTATATTATTTGTAATAATAGGCTTATACGCCTATATAAAAGTAAAAAAGGTAATTAGAAAATTACCTGAAATAAAGATATCACAGCAAAGAGTTAAATTCTCTTTAGAAATGATATTTGATGCTTTTCCTTTAATTATAATAATTGTAGCATCAGTGCTTGCACGTGATAATGTAGCTAAGGCATTTGATACAATGCTAATGTGCTTAGGGTTCTTTTTAGGAGCTATCCTATTTGATGGCTTATTCCTAAAGTATATAGATGCGGAGAATGCATTAAGAGAAAAGGCATTGTTTAATAAAGAAGTAGCTAAGCGCGAAGGTTTGGTGTAGCTCATGTATGATAAGATAATTAATAATAAAGAGTCTATAATAAAAAATATATTTGCCTATACATTATTCATCCTGGTTTTTGCAGTAGAAGGTTGCTTTAATTTTGTCGACAGTTCTTTTGAAATAGATAGATTATTAGAAATATCATTATGGTCTAGGATAGCTCTAAAGGTTATTCTACTTGTCCTAATTAGGTTAGGGGCCTATCTTGTGTTCCTAGATATTGCAAGGGCTAAAAATATGGATCTCATCAATGCTAAGGCAATTAATGAACGATTCCTAAAACTTAAATCAAACGATTTCTCTAAATACATTACTACAGTAAAAAATAGAGAAATAAAAATAGAAGCTTGGAAAAGAAAGATAAGTAAAAAATTAGCTAAGCTAGAAAAGAAATCTAAGACATATGATAAATCACTTTACTATAAAAGCGATTCAAGTAAAGAATACAATAAATACTGTATTAGGCGTAAGGAATTAGAAGAGCTATTGTCTGATGAATGGATTAATAGTAATTATCACCTAATCTCAATTAAGTGTACTCAAATAAATCCATCCGTATTCGACTTGCCTATAGGGACTGATACAAATGATAAGCCTTATCAATTGACAAGTAAAACTAAAGCAAGTATTTTTGTTGGATTATTATCAAGCTCAGTATTAATGGTTTTAGGCCAAACGTTAATCAATGCAACAGTGTTTAGCTATAAAGATGTCACCGCAATAGAAATATTCATAGGATTAATGACTGACTTTGTATTTATTATTACTCAGTTTTTTACAGGTATGTTCGGCGCATACTCAACTATAAGGAATAATGAAGTGTTACCATATATCAACAGAAATAGAATTCTAAAGGAATACTTATTCTGGAAAAATCCAACAAACCCAGACACGTTTACTAAATGGATTGAACAGCTGGAAAACATCGAGATAAAAAGTAATTGCTCACCATAGCGGTGAGCTTTTTTTATTTTATGGTATAATATGTACAAAGATACAAGATAGTTTGTTCGGTTTATTTAAGTGTATGTGTAGGTGCTGCATGGCTTTAATACCAGATATCAGCTTTGTCCTCCATTAGGGTATTAAATGATTTTGAGAAAATGATTTTACTAAGCTTCTTTTGGTCTAAATCAAGTAAAGGGCTATTATCAATATAACCACACCATACACCAACGGTATATAAGGGATTAAAGCCTATCATATATGAATCAAAATCAGTTAAACCACTTTTTCCAGCTAAATGGTAATTGATATCTTGGGCAATACTTAAACCGGTTGCCCTTTTTATTTTGGGATTAAACATTCCTTGCATCATATTAGATAGTTTTATGCAAATATTACTATCTAATATTTTTTTTCCATTACTATAATTTTTATATATTATTTTATTATTGCTACATACATATCTAATAGTATTAGGCTTATAATAATATCCTTTTGTTGAAATAGTATTATAAATACTTGTTATTTTAGCTAAACTCATTCCAATATTTCCAAGAGCTAGGTATGGTGAATATTTAGTATTTACATTAAAACTTTTTAATAGATTTAGCATACTATTAGGACCAACTAAATGTAGCATTTTAAAAGCATATATATTATCACTTGTAGCTAAGGCTTCAGACATATCAATTGGATAATTTGGATAGATATTATTATAGTTATGTATTTTATATTCTTCATTATTAATAATAAAGGTGGTAGGCTTTGATTCTAGTCTTTTATCCATACTAATTCCTTTTTTAAGGGCGGTATAGTATATAAGTGGCTTTATAGTTGAACCAATGTCTCTTAAGCCTACTATTGATGGATTGAATTTTGAATAGCTAATATTTCCAATACTAGATAGTATATAGCCTTTATTATTTAATATATAAATAGATATATCGCTTTTTATATTACTATTTTTAAGTTCATTATATATTTTATTATTAAGATTAGAATCATATGAGGTATATATTTTAATGGTTTTGTTAAAATTAGATTTAGTTTTAAGAGCTTTATATTCACTTAAAACTAAATCTTTATAATATAATATAGGAGGAGTGTACATATTTATTTTAGTTTCATTAATATTAATACCCTTATTAATAGTATTTATATAATCTTCTAAGCTAATTATATTTCCTTTATATAATTTATAAAGTATTTGATTTCTTTTTTTTAATGCAAAATCATAGTTATAAATAGGATTATATCTAACTGGTGAATTAATTAATCCTATTAAAACGGCAATATCATTAATATTTATCTCCTTAGGAGTTTTATTAAAGTAATGAATAGAAGCATTATATATCCCATATACGTTATCTCCAAAATAGATATTATTTAGATAGGCTTCAATTATCTCATCCTTAGAATATATTCTATCCAGTCTTATTGAATAAAATAATTCCTTTAATCTTCTTATATAAGATCTTTTATTAGTGAAATATACATTTTTTAAGTATTGCTCACCAATAGTAGAGGCTCCACCCTTTTTATTTTCTAATAATACTTTTAAGATACTATAGATATCAAATCCATGGTGATTATAGAAACGTTTATCTTCAATTTCTATAAGTGACCTTATCATCAGAGGATTAATACTATCAATTGGTATATTATATGATTCATGATCATTTAATGATTCATAGACTAGATTATTATTACAGTCATATATTTGAATTTTATTCATATTATTTAGACTTGTTTCATTTTTATCAAATAATATAATGATAATAATGATAGTGAAAAATATAAAAACAGGAAATAATATTTTTTTTGTCATAATATCACCATTTATAGTATGGATTATTATTTTAAAAAATATCATATTATGATAGAATTAATGAAAGGGGATTTTAGTATGATTAATATTTTAAGACGAATATTTATTAAAAATTATAAGGATGTTAAAAATGAGCGTGTTAGAGTAGCTCATGCAACATTATCTAGCGTTGTTGGAATAATATTAAATATCATTTTAGCTTCAATAAAATTATTTGCAGGTATATTAAGTGGAAGTATTTCAATTATAGCCGATGGTATTAATAACATGTCAGATATGGGAAGTAGTGTTGTTAATTTAGTGGGATTTAAGCTATCTAGTAAGCCTGCAGATGATGATCATCCTTATGGACATGAAAGAATTGAGTATATAATAGGTATCATTATAAGTGTAATTATTTTAGTAGTAGGTGGAGAATTATTATATAATTCGGTGTTTAAAATAATAAAGCCTACTGGAATGGAAATTAGTCTATTAGTAATAATAATATTAAGTATATCTATAGTAATAAAGCTATTTATGGCTTTCTTCTATTATAGAATAGGTGGTCTTATTGATAGTGTAAGTATTAAGGCTGCGGCTGTAGATAGTCGAAATGATTGTGTTACTACATTAGCTGTATTAATAGGTAGTATTATATTCTATTTCACTGATTTTATATATATAGATGGAATAGTAGGTATATTGGTATCAATATTTATAATAATATCAGGAGTTGGACTAGTTAAAGAGTCTGCAAGTCCTTTAATTGGAGAAGGACTTAATAAGGATGAGCTTATGGCGGTTATAACTGATATTAAAAATTATGATATTGTTTTAGGAGTTCATGATATTGCCTGTCATTTATATGGACCATCTAAAACATTTATGAGTCTTCATGTTGAGGTTCCTGCGAAAATGAATGTCTTAGATATTCATGAGGCTATTGATTTGATAGAACAGGAAATATCACAAAAATATAAAATAGATGTGGTTATTCATATGGATCCTATTGAAAATGATAATCCAAGGGTTAAAGAGCTAAAAGAGATCGTTACAAATAGTATGGCCATGATAGATGATAGATTATATATTCATGATTTTAGAATTGTTGAAAAGAGTAATGGAGAAAATGTTATATTTGATGTAATTAAGCCGAGAGATTTAAAAATGACTGATGTAGATATTACTAGTAAGCTTATTGAGCTTACTAGGGATAAGGGTAATTTTAATTATGTTATTCATTATGAATATGGATATGTAGACATAAAGGAGACCTTGAAATGAAAGAACAATTAGTAGATTTGTTAATAAAGAATAAATATACTATTACTACTGCAGAATCATGTACAGGTGGTATGATAAGCTCTGCCATTGTTGATGTAAGTAATGCCTCAAAAGTTTTTAATATGGGATTTGTAACATATTCAAATGAGGCTAAAATAGAGCTTTTAGGAGTGTCTAGTGATACATTAAGTAAGTATGGTGCAGTTAGTGAAGAGGTTGCCTGTGAAATGGCTTTAGGTGCTTCAAAAAAGGCTCTAAGCGATATTGCTATTGCAGTTTCAGGAATTGCAGGCCCAAGCGGAGGAAGTAAGGATAAGCCTGTTGGTATGGTATGCTTTGGATATGTTATATTAGATAAGGTATATAGTGAAACAATATATTTTGGTAATATTGGAAGAAATAATGTTAGAAATAAAGTAGTAGAGCATGCTTTAAATAAGGTAATAAATTATTTAGAAGAAGGTAAGAGTAATGATTAATCAAAAATATAAGGATATGACAAATAAAAAATCTCAAATAAGAGAAATGTATATGTATGGACTTCAAAGGAAGAAAATAGTTGGAGAGGAAAATGTATTTGATTATTCACTAGGTAATCCTAGTGTGAGAGCCCCTAAATCATTTGATGATGCTATTTTTGATATTATGGAAAATAGAGATTCAATAGAGGTTAATGGCTATAGTCCTAATTTAGGTAATGATGAAATGAGAGAGGCCGTAGCTAATTCCTTAAATAGAAGATTTAATATGAATTATACAAAGAATGAGATTTTCCCTACAAGTGGTGCAGCCGGAGCTATTGCCCATGCGATAAGAGCCGTGACAGAGCCAGGGGATGAGGTTATTACCTTTGCGCCATATTTTCCTGAGTATAATCATTATGTAGGCGGTGCAGGTGCAATATTAAAGGTAGTTAGTGCGGATATTAAAACATTTCAAATTAATTTTGAAGAATTTGTTAATATGCTAAATCCTAAGGTTATGGCAGTATTAATTAATACTCCTAATAATCCAAGTGGAATAGTATATTCAACAGATACTATAAAAAAACTTGCAGCTATTTTAAAGGAAAAGGAACAGGAATATGGACACGACATTTATATTATTTCTGATGAACCATATCGTGAAATCGTGTTTAAAGGTGTCGACAATCCCTTTATTTCTTCATTTTATGATAATACTATCATGTGCTATTCATATTCGAAATCATTGTCACTTCCAGGAGAAAGAATAGGATATGTCGCAGTTAACCCAGCATGTAAGGATAGTAAGCTAATAATAGAAATATGTGGACAAATATCAAGAGGTATTGGTCATAACTGCCCGACATCGTTAATTCAAATGGCTGTTGCTCAGTGTGTTGATGATACATCTGATTTAAGTGTGTATGAGACAAATATGAATATTTTATATGATAAGCTTACAAGCTTAGGCTTTGAGGTTGTTAAGCCTGGTGGAACATTTTATATGTTTCCAAAATGCTTAGAGCCTGATAGTCAAAGGTTCTGTGAAAATGCTAAAAAGCTTGATTTATTATTAGTTCCATCTGACACCTTTGGAGTACCAGGACATTTTAGAATAGCCTACTGTGTAACAACCGATTTTGTAAAAAGAAGCTTACCTAAATTCGAAGCGTTAAAGAAAATGTATGACCAAAAATAAAATTGGATATTTTAATAAAATCACTTGAATTAATAATTGATATATGATATTATTTAAAAGCGTGTTTACGCAACCCTTGCCTACGCACAAGGATGCTAGGCCATAGACCATAGGAGGTGCAAATAAATGAAAAAGTACGAAGTTATGTATATCGTTCGTCCTACTCTAGACCAAGAAGCTATCGCTAAGGAAATTGCTTCTGTAGCTGATATTTTCACAAAAAATGAATCAAAGGTATTAGAGACTAAGGAATGGGGATTAAGAGAGCTTGCTTACGAAATTGAAAAGAATCGTAAAGGATATTATGTTGTTTTAACAGTTGAAGCAACTAAGAAGGCTGTCGAAGAATTCACTCGTGTTGTTGGATACAATGAAAATATCATTCGTTATATCGTTGTTAATGCTGAGTAATTAAGGAGGATATAATATGATTAATAATGTAGTATTAGTTGGAAGAATTACTAGAGATCCTGAGTTAAGATACACTCCTAATAATATCGCAACAGTTTCTTTTAGTATTGCAGTTGATAGAGGTGTTCAATCACAAAGTGGAGAACGTCAAGCTGACTTTATTAATTGTGTTGCATGGAGACAATCTGCTGAATTTATGTCAAAGTACATAAAGAAGGGTTATATGATTGGTGTAACTGGAAGAATTCAAACTAGACAATATCAATCACAAGATGGACAAACTCGTTATGTTACTGAGGTTGTTTGTGATAGTGTTCAAAATTTACAACCAAGAGATAATACTCAAATGACTCAAGGTCAACCAAACTATAATCAACAACCTAATCAATATCAACAACCAAGCTATAATCAATATCAAGGACAAAAACAAAATCAACAAGATACATTCAATGTTTCTGATGTATCTGAGGATGATTTACCATTCTAATAAGGAGGAACTAAAATGCAAAAGAATAACAATCAACGTCGTAGAAGAAAAGTTTGTTACTTTACTCAAAATCATATTGAACACATCGATTTTAAGGATGTAGATTTATTAAGAAAGTTCGTAACTGATAGAGGAAAAATTTTACCTCGTCGTGCTACAGGAACTTCAGCAAAGTATCAAAGAAAGTTAGCTATCGCTATTAAGAGAGCTAGACATATGGCATTATTACCTTTCGTTAAGGAATAATAATAGATAATTAAGCCTCACATTTTGTGAGGTTTTTTATTTGTGAAAATTTTTCCAATATTTACCACTTTAAAGTTATATAATCTAGTTAGAGGTTAAACTATGAAAAAATATAATTATGATAAAATTAGTACATATTTTAAACTTAATATTAAAGTTGTAATAATACTATCTATTACCTCATTCTTATTTAATGTAACTACTGCATATGTTCCAACACTTCAGGGTAATGTAATAGATTCATTTAGTAATGAGGATCCATTTAAAACTACCTTAAAGCTTATTTTTATATATGTAGGATTTATTTTATTTGTTCAGCTTAATAGATTTATAAAAAGATTATGTAGAAGAAGATTCGCAAATAAAATGACTTTACAAATGCGTACTAAAGCATTTAATAATTTACTTTTAAGAAATATTGATGGATTTAATTTTGGTACATATGGAGATATTATGAATAAACAGCTTGTTGATATAAAGGATGCCTCAAATGCTATTGAAATAGTATTTGCAGAGGTATTTGATTCTGGTGTTTTATTAGTATCGTATTTTGTTTTTATGGCTTTAATGGATGTTAAGCTTGCCTCAATATGTATGATATTCCCTATTTTATCTATTGTTATAAGTGTATTATTAGGAAGTAAAATAAGAAAATATACTAAAGAATATAAGCAAATATATTCTAAAACCAAGGAAGAAAATATTGTAGTATTACAAAATGAAATATATTATAGAGGTTTTGGTATTAATAAAAACTATTATGATAAATATGAGGCATCCTTAGATGAGCTTGAAAAGAAGGCCATTAAAAATACAGTATTTAGGACAGCCTTTGAGCCTCTTTATTTAGCACTTGGAGCTTTGGGATATCTCTTTGCCTTTTATATTGGTGGATTATATGTAATTGAGGGGATATGGGCTATTGGTACACTAACAGCCTTTATTGGTTCTTTAACATTCGCAAGAAAAAAATGTGGGTTTGTAGGACGTATTATTAATAATGTTCAAAATGGATTTGTTGCATGGGAAAGATGTAAGGAATATATGGTTTTAGATTATGAGCCAAAGGAATTAGAGCCTATTAATAATGAGGGCCTAATAGTATCAAATCTTACATTTGGATATGATGATTCATTTAAAATAAAAAATGTTAGTTTTAACGCTAATCCTGGTGAAATTATTGGAGTATGTGGAAGAATAAGAAGCGGTAAAACAACTCTTGCAGGAGCATTGAGTGGTGTTTATAAATATGATGGTAGTATTACCTTAGGAGGCTTAGAGCTTAAAGATATTACGCTAGATAAAGTAAAATCATTTATTCATTATGCTCCAGGTAAAGTAGAAATATTTAATGATACTTTAAAATATAATATTACCTTTGGAGATGAGGGTGACTTTGATAAGGCTATAGAAACAGCATGTCTTACTGATGATATTAATAAATTTGTAAATAAAGAATCAGAAATATTAAGCCACTCACTTCTTAATATTTCCGGAGGTCAACAAAGAAGATTACAAATTGCTAGAGCCGTATTTAATTCACCTCGTATGGTGATATTAGATGATCCCTTTAATGCGATAGGTATTGCTATGAGCTTAGAGATAATTAAGAATTTTAAAAAGAATTATCCTAATACTGTGTTTATTGTTATTAACAATCAAAAGGAAAGCTTAAGTTTAAGTGATAAAGTATTATATTTAGGAGAAAATGGTATTAGCTTTGGAAGATATGATGAGCTTTTGAGTATTGAAGATTTCAAAAGCCTGATAGGTGGTGATATTAGATGAGTGTATGGTCTTCAATAAAAAGATATTTTAAGCATCATCCATTTATTTTAATATTATGTTTAATATGTATTGTGTTATTTACGCTATTAAGTCTTGTGCCACCTCAAATATTAAAATTATTTATTGATGAGGGATTAGTTAGCAAGGATAAATCTCTTATGCTACAAATGGCTATTTTATATTTTTTAACTTTTTTAGTAATGAATATTTTTAATTTTGGTAAAGGTGTTTTAACGGCTATTATTAGTCAGGGAATAAGTAAAACTATTAGGCTTGATATGCTAAAAAAAGTTAATAGATTAGACTATGTTAGTTTTACTAAATTTGATGCAGGAACACTAGAGGCGTATTTTAGTAATGATGTAGATAGTATTGATCAGCTTATTACCTCAGGAGTAATTTCATTTACTATTGATTTATTTAGAATATTTGGAATAGTAATTTCAGTGTTCTTTTACTCATGGCTATTTGGTGTTATTACTATAGCCTCTATACCTATTATTTTTGTAATTGTATGGATACTTAAAAATAAAATGATGAGGGTACAATTAAAAAATAGAAAATTAGAGGGTAATGTTAATAATTCTATATTAGAAAACTTAGAAAATATTCAAACAATTAAGTCATATCGTGTATATGATAATATTACTAAAAGATATGATCAGGTATTAAATAATCATTATATTACAGCTGAAAAAACTAATTTATATGATGCTATACTATCCCCTATTATTCAAATGCTAAAGGGAATTATTATAGCTATAATTGTCTGTATTGCTTCATATGATATTTCTTGGTTTGGAATGTCAATTGGAGCTGTAGTAGCAGGTATTGATTATATTACTGATATTTTTCAACCAGTTGAAAAGTTAGGAGATGAAATCCAAACTATTCAAAAGAGTTTAGCAGGTATTAAAAGAATAAGTGAATTTTTTAAGCTTCCAATGGATAAAATAAAGGATAGGTTTGTAGATGGTAATGATTTCGTGTTAGAATTCAGAGATGTAACATATTCTTATGATAATAAGGTTAATGTAATTGAAAACTTTAATTTAGTATTAAAAGGAAATGATCATTTGACCTTAGAAGGAAGAAGTGGGGCAGGAAAATCTACGCTATTTAAATTAGCGTATGGTATGCTTGAGCCACAAAAGGGTAGTGTAACTATTAATGGAATACCATCATATTTATTAAATGAAGAGACAAGACAAAGGATTTTTGGAATTGTATATCAGGATTATTTCTTTACTAATAAGACTATATATGAGGAAGTAACATTAGAAAGAAAGAATATCTCTCATGAACGTGTATTTGAGGTATTAAAGAGCTGTGGTCTTGGAAGAATAGATGATATAGATAAACTATTAGTTACAACTGATTATTCATCTGGAGAGTTATCATTATTTAATATTGCAAGAGCTATTTTATTAGATGGAAAGATATTATTTTTAGATGAGATGAATGCAAAGATAGATACTATTACAGCATCAAAAATAATAGATGTTATAAATGAGATAGGTAAGGATAAAATGATATTATCTATAAATCACTATGGAAGTCTAATTGAAAATTCGAAAGTTTTATATGTAGGTGAGTAAGAGAAGGATTTAAAATATCCTTCTTTTTGTGGTTTGTATAAGTTGATATGTTTTTATAAAAATGATAAAATAATAGAATAGTGAGGTGCTAAAATAATGAGAAAGCTTGTTGAAGTCATAATTAGTATAATTGTTTCTAGTTTTTTTATAGCTTTATATTTTATTAATCCATTTGATGTTAATAAGATTGTTTATTTAGTTTTAGCATCATTTTTCCTAATTGTAACGGCTATATTAGCAACTACTTTGTATTATGATAAGAAAAGTAAGAAGATAAAGTGGTTAGAAAATAGATTAGAGGCATGGAATGATATATCATATCACGTAAACCAAGCCGGAGATCAGGCATTCACTGAGTTACCAATAGGAATTTTAGTATATGATGATGATTTTATTATTAAATGGGCTAATAAGAATTTAAAAAGTCTATTTCAAAAGCAAATTGTAGATATTTCATTAAATGAAATAGTTCCTGAGCTTGTCCTAAAAATAAGAAGTAAGGAAACTAGGGATATAATTGTTTTAGACGATAAATATTTTGAAGTAGTATTTAATAATGATAATAAATTATTATATTTCTTCGATCAAACTGATCGTGAAAAATTAAGAATTAGATATAATAATCGTATTACAGCAATAGCTATAATATCAATTGATAATTTTGAAGAAGCAATAAAAAAATTTGATATGCAAGAGCAGTCAAATATTAGAGGTCAGGTACTAGGAGAAATATCAGATTATGCTACTATGCATCAAGCATACCTACAGGGATATAATGATAGATTAGTATTAATGTTTGACCGTGAACATTTAAATGGTATGATGGAGGATAAATTTGATGTATTAAATCAAATTAGAGATATTGTAACTAAAAACCATTTAAAGATATCTGTAAGTATTGGAGTTGCATGCTTTGATAAGGATATTGATGAAATAGGATCTCTTGCTCAGCAAGCATTAGAGTTAGCTGAAAAGCGTGGTGGTGACCAAGCTGTAGTTAATATTGAAAATGAGAAGATTCAATATTTTGGTGGTAAATCGAATGCAGTTGAAAAGAATACCTTAGTTAATGCAAGAGTGCAGGCAGGAGCAATTAAGGATGCAATAGAAGCAGCAACAAATGTTTTAGTTATGACTCATAGAATGGCTGATTGTGATGCGTTTGCATCAATGCTTTCAGTGATAGAGCTAGCTAAATCATGTGGTAAGGATGTAAAAGGGTTATTTGAGCTTAATAACGTCGATTCATCAGTGAAAAAGCTTTATAATTATTTAGAGGAAAATGATCCAGAGATTTTAACAAGCCTAATAAATCCGCATCAGGCTGAAATAAAGCCAAATACATTACTTATTAGTACAGATACTCAAAGTCCTACAATAGCAATGTATCCTTATATGTTAGAATCAGTGAAGAATTTAGTAGTTATTGATCATCATAGACATGGTGATGTATCCTTCAATGAGCCTATTGTTAATTATGTTGAGCCATATGCATCCTCAACAATAGAGCTTGTAAGTGAATTATTTATGTTCTTTGATAATGTAAAAATTACACCATCACTTGCGACTGTTTCTTTAGCAGGACTTGTGGTTGATACTAATAATTTTACATATAGAACAGGTTCTAGAACCTTTGATGCAGCGTCTGTATTAAAGGATCTAGATGGAGATATGGCAATGGTAAGAAATTTACTTAGAGACTCATTTGATATTGAATCATTTATATCTTCTTATATTGCAAAGGCTGAAATATTATTTGGAAACTTTGCGATTGTTAGGATTCCTGATGAAAAGATATTACAAGAAAGAACCTTACTTGCTCGTATAAGTGATCGTTTACTAAGTATAGATAAGGTTAAGGCATCGTTTACTATAGGATGTGTTGAGCAGGCAGGTCTTGTTGGTATTTCAGCTCGAAGCCTAGATGAAATTAATGTACAGGTTATAATGGAGGAAATGGGCGGTGGAGGACATTTAAATGCTGCAGCCTACCAACAAATAAATACAACTGTTGATGCACTATATAATAAGCTTGTAGCTATATTACAAAGAGAATATGAAGATAATGGAGAGAAAGATATGAAGGTAATTTTATTAACTGATGTAAAGGGTAGAGGTCTAAAGGATCAAATTATTAATGTAGCCAATGGATATGGAAATTATTTAATAACTAATAAAATGGCTGTTGAAGCAAATGATGAAAATATTAAGAAGCTAGAGGCAGAAAAGAAGCAAGCCCTACAGGATGAAATGGATCATAAGGCTTTAATGGAAAAATTAAAGGCTGAAATTGAGTCAAAAACAATTAATCTATATATTAAGCTTGGTAGTGATGGAAGATTGTTTGGTCATATTACTACAAAACAAATATGTGATGAATTTGAAGCTCAAACTGGAATTAAGCTTGATAAGAGAAAGGTTGAATTCCAATCTGAAATTAATTCGGTAGGAATTTATCAAGCTATTGTTAACCTACATAAAGAGGTAGTTGCTCATATTAATGTTAATGTTTTAGAAAAGTAGCAAGGAGGTATGCCCTGTGAGTGTGAATAATTTAATAGTCCCTAGAAACAGGGAAGCTGAAATTGCGTTATTAGGATGTGTTTTTTTAGATGAAAGTCTAATGCTATCTATTAATGATGAAATAAGCTATACTGATTTTTATGATGATAAAAATAGAGAAATTTTTAAAGCGATGACTAACTTATATATTAGTCATCAAAGTATTGATATAACAACATTATGTAGTGAGCTTGAAAGAACTGGAAAGCTTAATAATGTTGGTGTGGAGTATATAAATCAAATAGCTAATTCTACATATACTACAACTAATATCGATGATTATATTAGATTAGTTAAGGATACTTCATTAAAAAGAAAAGCTATATCTGTTTTATCAAAACTAACTCAGGATGGATATAACCCAAATCTTGATGCTAATGAGTATATTACTTCATTAGAAAAAGAGGTATTTGAGTTAAGTAAAAGTAAAAAGACATCTGAGTTTGTTAGAATTAATGATGTTGTGGAAATAGTAAAAAGAAATGTTGAAATCAATTCAAATAGAAAAAGTACAGTAACCGGATTAAATACAGGCTTTTCTAACTTAAATAAAGCAACACTAGGTTTACAAAATGGAAACTTGATTATTCTTGCAGCACGTCCTGCGATGGGTAAATCAGCCTTTGCAATGAATTTAGCGGTTCAGGTTGCAGAGGGAAATAACAATTCAAAGGCAGCTGTTGCTATATTCTCACTAGAAATGGGTGCTGATCAATTAGTTGAAAGAATGATTTCATCTGAGGCTCATATTAATAGTGAAAAAATAAAAAAAGGTGAAATAACTGGTACTGATGGCGTATTATTTAGTGGGGCTAGTGAAAAATTATCAGAATTAAATCTATATTTTGATGATTCAGCTAGCATAACAGTTGAAGACATTAGGGCTAAATGTCGTAAACTGAAGGCTGATCAAGGGCTTGATTTAGTTATAATTGACTATTTACAATTAATTAAAGGTGACTCATCAAAGCCAAAGCATGAAGAAATTGGTGCGATATCAAGATCGTTAAAGCTAATGGCTCGTGAGCTTAATATTCCGGTTGTAGCACTTGCACAGCTTTCACGTGATGTTGAAAAGCGTGAGGATAAAAATCCTATTATGGCTGACCTAAGGGATTCAGGAAATATTGAGCAGGATGCTGATATTATAATGTTTTTGTACCGAGAGGAATATTATAAGAAAAATTCAAATAGAATTGGTGAAGCAGATTTGATTATTGCTAAGAATCGTTCCGGAACTACAGGAAAGTTGAAATTTCAATTTGAAGGACAATATTCAAAATTTAGCAGTATGGACGCGGAGGAATAAAAAATGCTAGATAGACTAGATGCTATAGAAAAAAGATATGAAGAGGTTAATGAATTATTAACTAAGCCAGAGATTTGTTCAGATATTAAAAAGCTTACTGAGCTTTCAAAGGAACAAAGACAATTAGAAAAAACGGTAGAGCTATATCGTGAATATAAAAATTTAGTTTCCTCAGTAGAGGATTTAAAGGAAATGAAAAAGGATTCTGATAAGGAAATAGCTGAGATGGCTACAATTGAATTAGAGGAAAATCTAGTAAGACAAGATGAAATAATGGAAGAAATCAAGATTTTGTTATTACCTAAGGATCCTAATGATGAGAAAAACGTAATTGTTGAAATCAGAGGAGCTGCCGGAGGAGATGAGGCAAATATATTTGCCGGAGATTTATTTAGAATGTATTCAAGATATGCTGAATCTAAAGGATGGAAGATTGAGGTACTTGATGCGATGGAAGGTACAGCTGGTGGATATTCTCAAATTTCCTTTAAGGTATCAGGAGAAATGGTATATTCTAATTTAAAGTATGAATCAGGAGCACATCGTGTACAGCGTATTCCGGTAACAGAAGCAAATGGAAGAATTCAAACATCTACAGCAACTGTATATGTTATGCCAGAAGCAAGTGAAATAGATTTTAAGATTAATCCAGCTGATTTAAGAATTGATACCTTCTGTTCATCAGGACCTGGAGGACAAGGAGTTAATACAACCTATTCAGCTGTTCGTGTAACTCACGTTCCAACTGGAATATCATTTGCATCTCAGGTATATCGTTCACAGCATGAAAACAAGGCAGCAGCAATGCAATTACTTCAAACAAAGCTTTATGATATGTTAGTTGAGGAGCAGGATGCAAAGGCTGGAGCCGAGAGACGTAATTTAATAGGTAGTGGAGATAGAAGCGAAAAAATCAGAACTTATAACTATCCACAAAACAGAGTTACTGATCATAGAATTGGATTTACTATTCAAAGATTAGATGCCATAATTGATGGAAAATTAGATTTAATTATTCCAGAAATAATCAATGAAGTTCAAAAAAGAAAGCTAATGGAGCAGTCAAATAATAATTAAAAATATCTAATTTGGTAAAAAATTCTTTTTTTTGAATTATATTTATTGATATTTTTCTAAAAGTAAAGTATCATATAATAAAGTGCTTATAATAATATAGTTAAAAAAAGAATGAAGAAAAAAGAAAAAAATTATATTGATATGTATGAGCTAAAATATCCTCAATGAATCTTTTTTGATTTATTGTGTAAATGGGAGGTATTTGTATGAAAAAGGCGAGTAAAATTTTACTATTTACTTTACTAGGTTCAGTGGTTGCGATACTTATTGCTTTTTTTGCAATTAGTGGATCAAAGGGTATCTCAAACCTAGGTATAGTATTAGAAGGAATCCATAGTGGATTTGTTTCAATGAAAAATAACCATAATGCAACGTTTGCAGCAATTACTGGTACGTTTATATTGTTTGCTGTTGGACTTGGTATTTTATATGCAATCCAAATAAGAAGAAAGAAGACAAAAGCATTTGTTTATTACGCTTGGATATTACTAGCTAGTGTTTACGCAATTATTATGGGTGGTTCAGACTTAAAGAATGCAGTAACATCATTAAGTAATTCTTCACTTAAGATAGTCTTGTTAGTTGGACTGATAGTTGTAGCACTACAATTATTTGCAAATGCAGTTTTAACAGTTGCATTCACATTTGAAGCATCAGATTTACAAGCTAATTCAAAGAAATCAGATTTTAATAAGATCGCGGACTTAGTTTTTGCATTAGTATTAGTAGTATTATATGTTCCTATTTTATTCTATATATCAGGTGGAAAGTTTGATGTATTTAAGAACTTTTTTACTAAAACATTAGCCGCTAAAAATGGTGTTTTACCTATTATTTTAGTTGTTGTTGAATTATTTATAGCAGGATTTGCTATTTATAAGCTAATTAGACAAAGAAAAACAGTATTAGGACCATTATTTGTATTATTTGGTGAATTTGTTGGTTATACATATTTCTTCTATTCAAATAAAAAATTTACATATAGCGGAATTTCACAATCTCAGCTAGAACATGGATTCACATCATATTTAACAAGTGGTAATATCCTAAATATATTAATTGTTATTGGTATTACTTTATATTTATTGATGGTAATATTCTATGCCATTTATCAATTAGCTGATACATTTATTCTATTCTTTGAAAATAAGAGACAAAAATTATATAATCACCGTGAAAAATATGTTTATGGTGATAGACGTAGATTCGGAGATTCTATTGTTAAGGAATGGGAAAACTCAAAGAATCAACAATATGCTCAATCATTCTCACATAATGCTATGCCTGCAGGACTTGAGGAATTCGAGGAAATAGTTGAAACAAACCAAAATAAGGATTTAAATGATTTAGGTATTGATAATGATGCGTTACTTGCTGAGCAAGGAGCAAAAGAGGAGATTTCTACAAATGAAGCTAAAGAGGATGATCTTGAGGATACTAAGAAAGCAATTAAGTTAAATCTTAATGAAGAAGCTGCAGCTCAAGATTTCAGAGTTAAGCTTATGATGCTAGAGCCTGAAAAGCAAGCTCGTTATAATACTATTCGTAATAAGCTACAAAGCTATAAGAAGATTAAACAAAAATTCTCTAAGACAGTTGATTCATATCGTTATGCAGGAGAATTAGTTGCAAAAATATCAGTATTAGGATCTACATTAAGACTTCACTTAGCCTTAGACCCAGATTCATACGATGTTGAAAAGTATCATCAAATTGACCTATCTTCTAAGAGTAAATATATCTTTGTACCATTTACCCTTAAATTAAAGGGACCAAAATCAGTTGAGCTAGCTATTCAGTTGATTGAAGAGTTAATGTCTGGATTTGATATTCCTGAAAATCCAAATTATAAAGAAGCTGATTATGTATCTATGGTACAAAAGGAGTTAGAAGCTGAACAACAATAATATAAAGAGGACACGTTGTCCTCTTTTTTTTAGCTTTAATAGATTAGAAAATAAGTCAATTTATAAATTTTTAGATGTAAAACTAAGAAGATTTTTTAAAAATAGGTGTGTTGATAAGATAACACACCTATTTATTTGTGTGCCGGGCATGGCACTAATCTCACTGGTGAAAGTCCAGTCACGGGTATTTA
>JBJEFR010000069.1:14574-29962 GCA_051874255.1 Anaeroplasmataceae bacterium | reverse complement strand
GTTTTCTATTAAGGATTTTCTTATAAATGGCTCAGTTTCATTTTACTATATACATAAGGTAATTAAATGACTCACAATCCTTTTTTTCTAGGTGGGTAGCACAATGATTAGCAAAAGGAATATTGTGAGCTTTTAAGGTGGTTTTAGCAGGTGGGTAGATATCATTACCTATTTCCTCAAAGCTTGTAGCTCTTGATTCTATATATATTTTATCAGATAGATTATTTTTGTTTATTATATCCTTCATAATATATTCAGCCATAGGTGATCTACAGATATTTCCATGACATATAAATAGTATTTTAATCATATTTAACTCCTTTAAAAAAGAAGCATATAGGCTTATAAAACAAGCTCATATGCTTCTCTTAAATTATCTAGCTTTTTATCTAAAAGGGTAATAATACCACAATATTTAAAATTATTTTTTATAAGTAGCTTTTTCATAATTATATTATTACTATGAGTATCTACTTTTATAGATTTTATATTTCTTTTTTTAGCATATTGAATTGCATAATTAATTAAATAATTACCAATACCCATATGATAGTATTCTTTTTTAATAGCTATTCTATGCAAGGAAATATATGGATGATTACTTAACCATTTCCCATTTATAGTATCATAATTAGAATCCTTGGATAGTATCGATATAATTCCAACTATTTTATTATTAATCATAGCTTTATATAAATTATGGTTATTAATATCTGATGAAATTATACAAGCATCAGGATAGCCATCTGGTAGATTCCACTGAGTTGAGCCAGAACTTTTAAGTAGCTCTTTAGCATCTTTAATAATATCCATAATTTCTTTTAAGTCATTTATGCTTGCGTTAGAACATAATATTGTATTCATCTTCATCTTCATCAGGTGCAAGACCAAGCTCTACACTTATATCATACATTATTTCATTAATTCCATAATATTCATCAAATATAGAAGAAGTAATATCATTTAAAAGCGCAAACATTTCATCTGGAGCCTCAAGCCTTTGTTCAATATATTTTAAAACTCTTTGTTCAAAATCATTAAGCTTTTTTATAGCGGTTAAATCCTCTTTTTCTTTGTTTTCAAGCTCACGCTCGAAATCATTTGTATAAAGTAACAAATTTATAGTTTTACTTATACGTTCCATTTCATTAATATTATTATTGAAATATTTAGTTAATATTAGATTTATAGTATTAAAATGCTCAAAGACATAATTAAATCCAGTTTCAAAAATAACCTCTTCATCTTTAGATAAAGTATAGTTTTTATGAGTAACTAAATTATAAAAATGATCAACTACAATAAGTACATGAGGAAATCTTCTAATAATGTTACTGTTATTTTTAATTAAAGTATCGATAAGCTCGTAATTTTCAAATTTCCAATTACCATAATCAGTGATTAAATCCATAATAAGCACCTATTATCTTGTTTTCATTTGAGGGAAAAGGATAACATCACGAATAGTTGTAGATTCAGTTAAGAAGATAATTAATCTATCAACTCCGATACCAATTCCACCACATGGAGGCATACCATACTCTAATGCCTCAACGAAATCAGTATCCATTTCATTAGCTTCATCATTTCCAGCAGCCTTTTCTTTTAATTGCTCTTCGAATCTTTCTCTTTGATCTATTGGGTCATTTAGCTCTGTATAAGCATTTGCGAATTCCTTTCCACCAATGAAAAGCTCAAAGCGCTCAACAAATCTTGGATCTGTTGGATCCTTCTTTGTAAGAGGAGATATTTCAATTGGGTGTCCCATTAGGAAGGTAGGCTGAATTAGTGTACTTTCACAATATTCCTCAAAGAAGGCATTAATGATATGACCTACTGTAAAATGCTTTTCAACAGGTACCTTATGTTCCTTAGCAATTTGGATAGCTTCCTCTAATGTGTAGTTATTATTTTTAAAGTCTACACCAGTTTTTTCCTTAATTAAATCACACATTGTTACCTTACGGAAAGGAGCATCAATGTTGATTTTTTCACCTTCAACATTGAAAGGATTTTGGAATTCTGTCTTTCCAATAACCTTAGCTGCAGCGTGTCTGATTACTCCCTCACATAATTCCATCATTGAACCTAAATCACCAAATGCTTGGTATAGCTCAACAGTTGTGAATTCTGGATTATGAGTTCTATCCATTCCTTCATTACGGAAAATACGTCCGATTTCATATACTCTTTCAAGTCCACCAACTATAAGTCTCTTTAGATGAAGCTCAGTCGCAATACGTAAGTAGAAGTTTGAATCTAATGCATTATGATGAGTGATAAAAGGACGAGCTGTAGCTCCACCTTGAATATTTTGAAGTACAGGAGTTTCAACCTCAATAAAGTCATGAGAGTCAAAATACTCTTGCATAGCTCTTATAATTCTTGGTCTTAAAATAGCTACTCTTTTTGCTTCTTCATTCATAATTAAATCTAGGTATCTACGACGATATCTTTCTTCAACGTCAGTAAGGCCATGGAATTTTTCAGGAAGTGGTCTTAAAGCCTTAACTAGGTGAGTATAAGTATGACACTTAACAGTTATTTCACCTGTTTTAGTCTTCATAACAGTTCCTTTAATTCCAACAATGTCTCCAATGTCAGCTAATTTAAATAAAGCATATTGTTCTTCACCAACAGTATCCTTTTGAATATATATTTGGATGAATCCATCTCTATCTTGAATAGAGAAGAAAGAAGCTTTACCCATTTTACGAATAAACATAATTCTTCCGGCAACAGATACTACATCATTTTTTTCTTCTAATTCCTCGTGAGAGTAATCAGCATATTCCTTTTTTATTTGTGCACTTTTATGAGTAACATCATATTTTTGTCCGAATGGGTCTAATCCTAATTCTCTATATTTTTGTAGTTTTTCACGTCTAATAATTTCTTGTTCTGATAATTTAACTTCCATTGTTATTCCTCCTGAATATCAATGAATATTATAACATAATATTAATGGTAAAATCAAATGCTAAAATAGCTCCTTAAGCTTTTTTCTTTTATTATGTGACTTAATTATTTCATCAATTATCATATAAATAATAGTAGGTTTAGATATTTTAATTATAAATTTAAACAATATATATAGAAATTTGTATATATAATAGGCTAATCTTTCATATAATTTTTTTAATAATTTATTTGATGAATAAATGGATATAAATAGTATTATTATGTGAATTCTTTTTAAATCTATTTTAAATTTATTATATATCTTAATATAGAGGTATGAGGCAATTAATGAAAATATAAGCTCAAAAGAAATTTTAAGCTTATATTTTTTATATATTATTAAATTATATATAATACTGCATATTAATCCTAGTAAAAGATTTAAGCCTAATATTTTTAAATCGTAGTATGTTTTTATCATTTAAATAATTTTTTAAAAAAGCTTTGTTTTTTTTCTATATACTCATTTAAAGATATATTACATATATCACCTTTTATAATAATTTCATTAGTAGCTGTATTTAAATTATCCATTGATAGATTATTACCCTTAATATAAATATCACCAAGGGCTGTTTCTATATTAAAATAAGTACTATCAAAGCCTTTAATTTTTCTAATATCGCATATTTTTATTTCTTCTTTATTAGTTATTAAAATTGTTTGCATATAATCACCTATATTATAATATGAAAAAACAAATTAAAATATGAAAAAAAGCCCTTTTGGGCTTTTCATTAGGCTTTATTTGAGCTTCCTAAAACATTACGCATCTTGTGTTGAACAGATTTAATGATATTATCTCTTGCAACACCAAGAGGCTTACGTGGATCAAAGCATGAAGGGTTATCTAAAATATATTTTCTCATAGGAGCATAGCATGCTAGACGAATATCTGAATCGATATTTATCTTACATACTGCCATTTTAGCAGCCTTTGCAAGAAGCTCCTCAGGAACTCCGATGGCATCCTTCATTTCTCCACCACTTTCCTTAAACATTTGAACATAGTCTTGTAAAACAGAAGAAGCACCATGTAATACAATAGGGAATCCAGGAAGGCGCTTAGATACCTCCTCAAGAATATCAAAGCGTAGGCTTGGAATGGTACCAGGCTTAAATTTGAATGCACCGTGGCTTGTTCCAATAGCAATAGCTAGTGAATCAACACCAGTACGTCTTACAAATTCCTCAACTTGATTAGGGTCTGTGTATGATGAATGAAGTACATTTACTTCATCCTCAACTCCTGCAAGGGTACCAAGCTCACCTTCAACTGTAACATAAGGAACATGACTATGAGCATAGTCAACAACCTTTTTAGTTAAGGCAATATTTTCTTCAAATGAAAGACTAGATCCATCAATCATAACTGATGTAAATCCTCCATCAATACAATCCTTACAGGTTTCAAATGAATCTCCATGGTCAAGGTGAAGGGCAATAGGTAGATCTGAATCTAAAACTGCAGCTTCAACGAGTTTACTAAGATAAATAGGGTTAGCATAATTTCTAGCTCCTCTAGATACTTGAAGAATAATAGGTGATTTTTCTATTTTCGCAGCATCTACGATACCTTGGATTGTTTCCATATTATTTATATTAAATGCTCCAACAGCATAGCCTCCCTCATAGGCTTTTTTAAGCATTTCTAATTCATTTACTAATGGCATAAATAATTCCTCCTAAACAACGAGGTAATTATACTATAATTTTAATGATTTTTAAAGTATAATTAGATAAAAGGAGATATAATTATATGAAAAAGTATCTTATTTTTGATTTTAATGGTACCTTAATAGATGATGTTGATTTGTGTATAGCCTTATTAAATGAATTTTTATTAATGCAAAATAAACCTACTATTGAGGAGAAAAAATATAAAGAAATATTTGGATTTCCAATAAAAAATTATTATATAAAGGCAGGATTAGATTTTAATTTAAATAAATTTGAGGATCTTGCAGTAATATATAATGAAAAATATATGAAAAGAAGTCTAGATTGTAAGCTATATCCGGAGGTTTTAGATACCTTAGAAGCTTTAAAAAAATTGAATATAAATATGATAGTGTTATCAGCTACTGAGATAAATAATTTAATATATCAGCTTAAATATTATAATATATATGGATATTTTAAGGATGTACTTGGTACAAGCAATTATGAAGGAAATAGTAAAGTGGATATTGGATTAAACTATATTAAAGATAACAATATAGCTAATGATGATATTCTAATTATTGGGGATAGTCTTCATGACTATGAGGTATCCTCTAAAATGAATTGTGATTGTGTTTTATTTTCTAAAGGACATATGTCTAAGGAAAGATTAGAGGCCTCTGGAGTACCTGTAATTGATGATTTAAGAGATATAATAGATTATATAAAATAAAAGTGAATAAATTTTTTTATTTGTGATATAATCTCCTTGGATAAATATGAGATATTATCCTAGGGAGTATAAAATCATTTTGGTGAATTTTTAAGATTAGAGGTTATTTATGAAATACGATAATGAATATATTAAAATATTACAAGAGGAATTAAAGCCAGCAATGGGGTGTACAGAGCCTATTGCCATAGCTTATGCTTCCTCTGTTGCAAAGAAATATTTAAATGATGAAATAGAGAGTATAGAAGTATTTGTATCTGGTAATATCGTTAAAAATGTTAAGTCTGTTGTTGTCCCTAATACTAATGGACTTCGTGGAATAGAGGCTGCGGTTGCCATAGGTGTTTGTGCTGGTGATAGTAATAAAGAGCTTGAGTGTATTTCTAATGTAACAGATGAGCAAATTTTAGAATGTCAGAAGCTTTTAGATAAAAAAATAATTAATGTTTCATTGTCAAATAGTGATTATATTTTCGATATAAACATTATTATGCATGGAAATAATAATATTAGTGAGGTTAGAATTATTGATTTTCATACAAATATTGTATTAATTAAGCAAAATGAAAATATAATATTACAAAAGGAAGAAAAGGGTAAAAAGAAGACAGAATTAACAGATAGAACATTATTAAATGTAAATGACATATATGAGTTTATTGAACAAATTGATGTTGATATTTTAAAAAATATTTTGCATAACCAAATAAATTATAATATGGCTATAGCTAATGAGGGATTAAAAAATCCTTATGGAGCTAATATAGGAAAGACTATTTTAGCAAGTGAGGGAGATTCTATAAAGACTAAGGCAAAGGCTTATGCAGCCGCTGGTAGTGACGCTAGAATGAATGGATGTAATATGCCGGTTGTTATTAATAGTGGTAGTGGAAATCAGGGTATGACTTGTTCTATACCAGTTATTATATATTCAAGAGAGCTTAATGCTTCAGAAGAAAAAATGTTAAGAGCACTAGCCTTGTCAAATTTACTGACTATCCATATTAAAACAGATATAGGAAGACTATCTGCTTATTGTGGAGCTATTGCAGCTGGATGTGCTGCCGGAGCCGCTATTGCGTATTTACAGGGTGGAGGATTAAAGGAAATTAATCATACCCTTGTTAATGCATTAGCAATTACTTCTGGTATCATTTGTGATGGTGCTAAGGCTTCGTGTGCTGCAAAAATTGCGATTGCCGTTGATGCGGGAATATTAGGATATCATATGTACTTAAATGGTAATCAGTTTAAGGCTGGTGATGGAATAGTTAAAAAGGGAGTAGAAAATACTATTCATAATGTTGGTAAGCTAGCAAGCGAGGGTATGGTTGAAACAGATAAGGAAATATTAAAAATTATGATGAATTAATTAAAAACTTTATATATATTAAAATAAGCCACCATTACTCATGGTGGCTTTGTTGTAATCTTGTTTCACTTATAAGCTCATACATATTTTCTACATCAGTTTTTTTAGTAGAATCAAGAATATTAAGTACCTTTATTTTGACTTCTTTATTTCCAAAATAAATAGTAATAATGTCACCTATTTTAACTAAAGTTGAAGGCTTTGCTAGTTTATCGTTAATAAGAATACGTTCATTTTCTGCAACATCTTTAGCAACAGTGCGACGCTTTATGAGTCTTGAAACCTTTAGGTATTTATCTAGTCTCACTATTCATTATCCTTTTTTTCTTCTTCATTTTTAGTTTCTTCTGGTGTAACATCAATTATAGCTTCATCAGAAGTAGGAGTAGTTTCCTCTATAGAAGAAGTCTCTTCAGTAACATTACTTATTGTAATAGTTGTATCCTCTGTAGAGATTGAAGCTTCCTCAGCCTCAAGCTTTTGAGCCTCTCTTAAATCAGCTCTTCTTAAATGACCAGTTGAAGCAATTTCATCAATATCAGCTTTAGTTAATGTTTCAACCTTCTTTAGGTATTCAGCTATTTGAATCATTAGCTCTTTATTTTCAGTTAAGATTTCTTTAGCCTTGGCATAGCATTCTTCAATAATTTTACGAGTTTCTTGATCGATTTCTAGGGCAACTTGGTCTGAGAAATTCTTATCTTTCATATAATCACGACCTAAAAATACACTTCCCTGAGGTTGTTCATATTGAACATGACCAAGTGCAGACATTCCATATTCAGTTACCATTGCACGAGCAATTTTAGTAGCTCTTTGGAAGTCATTAGAAGCACCTGTTGATACTTCATTAAACATAATTTCTTCAGCAACACGTCCTCCTAATAGACCAATAATTTGATCAGTTAGTGATTTAGAAGTTTCTAGGAATGTTTCTTGCTCAGGAAGCATTAAAGTATAACCTCCTGCTTGACCACGAGGGATAATAGTAACCTTTTGAACAATATTAGCATGTTCAAGCTTTAATCCTATTACAGCATGACCTGCCTCATGGTGTGCAACAATGTCCTTTTCATGAGGAGTATATTTTTTACTCTTTTTAGCAGGTCCCATCATTACACGGTCAGTAGCTTCATCTAAATCTGTTTCAGTAATTACCTTACGATTATCACGAGCAGCAAGAATTGCAGCCTCATTTAATAAATTTTCAATATCAGCACCACTAAATCCTGGGATTCTAGCGGCAATTTCATCTAATTTAATATTTGGATCTAAATGTTTATTTCTAGCATGAACTCTTAAGATAGCCTCACGTCCAATAACATCAGGTGTATTGATTGTAATTTGACGGTCAAATCTTCCTGGACGAAGAAGTGCAGGGTCAAGTACGTCTGGACGGTTTGTCGCAGCCATTACGATGATTCCTAAATTTGCAGTAAATCCATCCATTTCAACAAGTAATTGGTTAAGAGTTTGTTCACGTTCATCGTGTCCACCACCCATACCAGCTCCACGTTGACGACCTACGGCATCAATTTCATCAATAAAGATAATACAAGGGTGATTTTCCTTAGCGGTTTTAAATAAATCACGAACACGAGAAGCACCAACACCAACAAACATTTCAACAAAGTCTGAACCAGAAATACTAAAGAAAGGAACATTAGCTTCACCAGCTACAGCCTTGGCTAATAGAGTCTTTCCTGTACCAGGAGGTCCGAATAATAAGATTCCTTTTGGAATACGGGCACCCATTTCAACATATTTTTTAGGATTTTTAAGGAAATCAACAACCTCTACAAGCTCAGCCTTTTCCTCTTCACATCCTGCAACATCCTTGAAGGTAACAGATTTATTATTAGATAATCTTGCACGGCTCTTTCCAAATTCAAATGCTTTATTATTTCCTCCGGCAGATCTTGATATTAGGATTATTGCTCCTATTAGTATTACATATGGTAATACATAAAGAAGAATACTTAAGAAGACATTCTCCTCAATAGAATTTAGTTTAACATCAAGATTACCTGTTCCTACTAAATAATTATATTGTTCGTCAGTAACAATAATAGTATAATAAGAAACCTTACCATTAGTTTTATCCTCAGCTGTTTTATAGAATTTACCACTAATAGTAAACATATTGGTATTTTCTCCACCTGTTGGCTGAGCATTTGCAGTTTCAACTAGGCTATTGCTTACAGCATCATTAAATTGAATATAAGTAAGCTCCTCATATTTTGGCTTAGAAAGCTGTGAATAGGTTATCCAGCACCCTACAAGAAGAATAACCATTAGAATATATATTCCAAAGGTATTAAAAAATCCTTTTTTTCTTGGTGGTTGTGGGGGTCTTTGATTATTATTTTGATTTTGATTATTTTGATTATTATTGTTTTGATTTTGATTCATTCAAATACTCCTTTATTTTTGATATACTTCCTCTTTTAATACTCCTATATAAGGGAGATTTCTATAAAGCTCATTATAATCTAATCCATATCCAACAACAAATTTATTAGGAACCCAAAGCCCTGGATATTTAACATCAACTGGTACAATTCTACCATCAGGCTTATCTAAAAGGCAGCAGATTTCTACACTTTTAGCTCCACGGTTTTTTAATAAATTTGATACTTTATCAATGGTTCTTCCAGTATCTACGATATCATCTATAAGAATAACATCTTTACCTTCGACACTTATATCTAGATCTTTATTTATAACAAGCTCACCTGAACATGTTCCAGAATAAGAAGAAACCTTCATATAATCAATTTGTATATAGCAATTTATATATTTAATAACATTAGCCATAAAAGGTTGGCAACCCTTTAGAAGACCAACTATAAGAGGTTTTTTGTCTTTATAGTCATTTTCAATTTGATGTCCAATTCTTTCACAAAGTGATTCTATTTCTTGTTCAGTAACAAGAATTTCCTTAATATCATTTTTCATAATAAAATTACTTCTCCTCAATAATTAAATATAAATCGAATTTATCCTTAAATTCTATTACATTTTTATTTTTGGCTATATTGCAAACCCAAAGTATTTCGTTATTTCCATCTAATACAATAGGAATTCGCTCTCTTTTTTCCTTTGGTATTTTATGTTCTATAAAAAGCTTTTTAATTTTTTTATGGCCGCAAGCCATATTTATTTTATCGCTTTCTAATTTAGAACGAATGGTTATAGGAAATACCAAATAATTATAACATAATTTTAAATAATTTGCACTATTTAAAGGCTTATTATTACTAAAGTATATTTTAAATACATCATTATCTATATAATCATCCTTGTTTTTTATAGTATATGAGAATTTTATTTGATTAATATTATTTTCTATAAAACAAATATCATATCTCTTTTTAAATATCATATCATTTGTTAAATTGTAGTCTAACTGAGGTTTATTATTGCTTATAAGAGATAATAAATCATTAATTAGATTTTCACTTCTTGCGATATTTAATCTTTCAAGAAGAAGGCATAATATGTCCTTTTTTAATGCTATATGGAAGCTATTATATTCCTCAATATTAATAGTATTATCATATTTATTTAAATAATTCTCACTAAGACCTCTTATAAAATTAAAAGCCTCTGATAATTGATTAGAATAAGAAATAGTTTTATCTAAAATATTAGGACACTCATCCTTTAATTTAGGAATAATATGATGTCTTAATCTATTTCTAGTATAATCATCATGACTATTAGATATATCTTCATAATATTTTATATTATGCTTTAAGGCATATGCTTTAATATCAGATTTACTAATATTTAGCATAGGTCTTATTATCTTTATTCCATCGATAGTTAGTGATTTAGATATTCCAGCATATCCATATAGGTTACTACCACCCATAATATTTAATAAAATAGTTTCAATATTATCATCTGCATGATGAGCAGTAGCTATATATTTAGCATTATATTTTTTAGCTACATTAATAAAGAAATCATAACGCTTTTGGTGGGCTTTACTTTGAAAATTACCATCTAAATGCTCTAAGTGAAGTACCTCAATATCTAAATTAAGCTTTTTAGCTAATAGCTTAATTTCTTTTTCTTCATCCTCGGATTCTAATCTTTTTTTATGATTAACATGAGCAATAATTACCTTATAGTTAAGAGAAGTAAGTATGTTTAATAATACCATTGAATCAACTCCACCGCTTAAGGCTAATACTACTGATGAGTTTGGTTCTATTAAATTGTTTTTCTTAATAAATTCTTTTACATCATCAATCATTTTAATCACCTATGATATTATATCATATTTATAAAATTTTAACGGCTATAATTGTAATATCATCATTCAAATATAATTTTTCTTTATTTGCATAGCTACTTAAATTATATATAATTTTATGGGTTTCATAGGTATTTAGATTAGACAATAATCTAATTATTTCCTCTCTTTTTACATGCTCAGTCATACCATCACTAAATAAAATGATAATATCTCCCTTATTTAGTTTTATTTTATAATAGCTTGATAAATTATCATATCCTAGTGGTAGATTTTCATTTTCATATATGTCTATATGATCATGTCTAATGATATAAGTAGAGGTACTTGCAAATTTATAAAGATAAGCATCCTTGGTATTTAGGTTAATATCAAGGTAATCAAGAGTTGCATATAATGATTTGTCGTCTTTATATAATATAGCTTCCTTTATTAAAGCCATTGTCTTATAATTATTAAAATTCAATTCGGCTATATCACTTACAAGGTTAACCATTTGACTTGATTGTTGGAATGCTTCAAATCCACTTCCCATACCATCGCTTAGAGTAATTATTTGTCTATAGCCTAAATCAATAAATTTATAGCTATCACCACATAATTTAGTATTATCTTTACTAAGGCTTGTCCCATCAATGGATAGCTTATATTTAGGCTTATTATATAAAAAAACCGTATCATTTTTTATTTTATAAACTAGCTTATGCTTTATTACATTTTCAATAACCTTTATATTATTTAAATAATTTTCATTATATTTGAAGGTTATAAGATTTTTATATATATTTAGCTCTTCAATAATAAAACCTCTTTTTAATATTTTATTTTTAAGCTTATTGTCTACTATTTTTATATTGCTCATAATGCTATTTAAAAAATTAAGATTAAAATCAATATTATATTTAGGCTTAATTCCAAGTAGCATTTTCTTATGATTAGGACATATTAATACTATTTTTTTAATATTATTTGCGATGGTTTTATCAACAATAGAAGTATTAACAATACAGGTATAAAGATAGTTATTATAAATCAATTTATTTTTTAAGCATAGTTTATAATTACTACAGCTTTTACAATAGGTGTTATGAAGATCATTAATTTTATTATCAATAAGTACACTAAAGCTAGAGGTATTATTTATATATTTTTTTACTATTTCAAAATATTTTATATACTCACTATTATTAATACTTATTTTATTTGGTTGGTAAAGAGATATTATATACAAAGTAGAGCTAAATATTACAAAAAATATAGAATAATATGGGTTAATAAATATAAAAATAGCAGCAATGATGCTACTAATTAAAATAGGAATATAGTATTTAAAATAGAATGATAGATAGAAAAGAATTATTAAAATACCAATAAATTGGTATCTTAAATCGCTTAATAATAAATTAGATATAAGAATAGATGAAATAGTTATTCTTATAATATTGTAGTCAACAATATTACAATTTTCATCTAATGATTTTAAAGATAGAATTAAAATAGGTATAAAAATACCTATATAAATTAAGTTTATTAAATAGCCATTTGGAATTAAAAAAATAGATAATAATTCTAGTATAGAAAATATGAATAACCAGTTTTTTCTTTTTAGTTTTATAAGTATTATTAATATAGTAATATTTATAACCATTAATATAAAAAGGTGGTTATTTATAAAAAATAATGATAAAATAACTACGTAAGAAAATGATGAGATAAATGAAAGAGCTATGGCTGTTATTACAAAAAATGACTGATTGCCTTTTGAAATTGTAAGTAGTAAGGAAATTATTAATAAAATAAAACAAGTCTTTATTGTTTTTTTCATCTATCTCACCTAATAAAATTATAGACATTAAATGTGAATAAAGTTGTCACATTATGAAGATGGAGTCATTTTATGAAATTAGTTTTAGCATCAAGCTCACCACGTAGAAAAGATATTTTAAATAATTATAATTATAGCTTTAGCATTGATGTTTCTCTTATAGATGAGACAATGGATGAGAAAAAAAGTCCAATTGAAAATGTTTGTGATATTGGTTTAAAAAAAGCAATGGCTATTAAGGATAAATATAAGGATACTATTATATTAGGCTGTGATACAGTAGTTGTTTATAATGGACATATTTATGGAAAGCCTATAGATGAAGCTGATGCATATAATACCTTAGCTTTGTTAAGTGGAAAAACCCATGAGGTAATTAGCGGGGTTGGAATTATTTTTAATGATGAAATTATTAATTTTTCAGTAACCTCTAAGGTAACTTTTAAAAATTTAAATGAAGAGGATATTAATAGCTACATAAAAAGTGGTGAATGGAGCGGTAAGGCTGGATCATATGCTATTCAAGGACTTGGTAGTAAGCTTATTGAAAAATATGAGGGAAGCTTGAATAATATAATTGGATTACCTATCGAGGATATTAAGCCATATTTAGATAAGTACTATTATATGTGGAAAATAGGAGATGTATATATTCCTAATAAATTAGTTTTAGCCCCTATGGCAGGAATCACTAATGAAGCGTTTAGAGTTTTATGTAAAGAGTATGGTTGTGGTCTTGTAGTTGCCGAAATGGTTAGTGATAAGGCATTAGGCTTTGGAAATGAAAAGACTAAGGGCATGACCATAGTAAATAGGATAGAGCATCCTGTTAGTATGCAGATATTTGGTGCTGATGTAGAATCAATGGTAAACGCAGCTAAATGGATAGATGAAAATAGTGATTGTGATATTATTGATATAAATATGGGATGTCCAGTTAATAAGGTAGCTAAAAAGGCTATGGCAGGAAGTAATTTATTAAGAGATCCCAATAAGGTATATGAAATTACAAAAGCAGTAGTTGATGCTTGTAGGAAGCCTGTTACCGTCAAAATAAGAATTGGATGGGACGAAGAGCATATTAATGCTGTGGAAAATGCCAAGCTTATTGAACAAGCTGGGGCAAAGGCTATTGCGGTTCACGGTAGAACTCGTAATCAGTTTTATTCTGGAAGTGCAAATTATGAGGTTATTAAGGCTGTAAAGGAAGCTGTAAGTATTCCTGTTATAGCAAATGGAGATATAACAGATGCCAAGAAAGCCTTAGAGGTTTTAGAATATACTGGCTGTGATGCCATTATGATTGGACGTGCTGCCCAAGGTAATCCATTTATTTTTAAGGAAATAAATGAGTATTTGATAAATGGGAAAATTATAGAAAGACCTAGTAATAAGGTCATATATGACACTATAATGAAACACTATAATTATTTATTAAAGTTAAAAGGAGAATATTTAGCGTGTCTTGAAATGCGTACTCATATTAGCGCATATTTAAAGGGGTTACCTGGTAGTGCTAATATAAGAAATATGGTAAATATGGAAAAAGATTTTAATAAAGTATGCGAGATTTTAAAGAATTATTTAATTAGGGAGGAAAGCATATGAAAAAAATTGTCTCAGTATTAATTTTATTTTTAGTTTCAACACTAACATTAGTATCATGTAAGATATCATCAAATGATAAATTTACAGTTAGTTTTTATGATGAAGGTAATATAATAAGTACACAATTAATTGAGTCAGGTAAGAATGCCATAAAGCCAGAAACACCAGTTAAAAATGGATATGTTTTTGATAATTGGTATAGTGAAAGTACATTAGAAACTATTTTTGATTTCAATACTTCTATTACTAAGGATACTAATATTTATGCTAAATGGAATGTAAGTGGATTTACAGTAACATATGTAATAAACGGACATGGACAAGCCCAAGATTCATTAACAAATGTAACATCTCTACCAACAACATTACCAGAATTAAGTGAAGTAGGATATGAGTTTAAGGGATGGTATACAGATGAAGCTTTAACTACAGAGGCAGTAGCAGGTGCAACAATTACAACAAATACTACGCTATATGCAAAGTGGAATATAAATACATATACAATTTCTTTCAATACAAATGGAGGAAGTGCAGTAGCAGATCAAAGAGTAAATTATAATGAAGCTGCAAGTGCACCAACATCACCAACAAAGACAGGATATAGATTTGTAGGATGGTACAGCGATTCAAGCTTAAATACAGCATATGATTTCAGTGACTCAGTAACATCAAGTATAACATTATATGCTAAATGGGAAGAAATAACATATAGTGTAACATATGTAATAAATGGGCATGGACAAGCTCAAGAATCATTATCAAATGTAACATCTCTACCGACAACATTACCAGAATTAAGCGAAGTAGGATATGAGTTTAAAGGATGGTATACAGATGAAGCTTTAACTATAGAAGCAGTAGCAGGTGCAACAATTACAACAAATACTACGCTATATGCAAAGTGGGAGGAAATAACATATAGTGTAACATATGTAATAAATGGGCATGGACAAGCTCAAGAAT
>JBJEFR010000069.1:13923-14474 GCA_051874255.1 Anaeroplasmataceae bacterium | reverse complement strand
TTAAAGGATGGTATACAGATGAAGCTTTAACTATAGAAGCAGTAGCAGGTGCAACTATAACAACAAATACAACACTATATGCAAAGTGGAAGATAAATACATATATAGTAGAATTTGAGGTGTTAGATGGTACATATATTGCACCTCAAACAGTAGAATATAACACTGCAGCAACTAAGCCTAGTACTGACCCAGAAAGAAATGGATATCGTTTTATTGGATGGTATACTAGCGATGATTACTCACAATTATATGATTTTGATTCACTAGTTACATCAAATATTATTATTTATGCCAAGTGGGTTGAGGATGCTAGTCAAGTAGTTAATACATATGATGTTACATTAGTATTTAATAATGGAGAAGAAAATGAAGTATGCAATGTAAAAGAAAACACAGTATTTGGAACACCAACTGAGCCAACAAAGACAGGATATACATTTGTAGGCTGGTATAGTGATGTAAGCTTAAGTACAGCATATGATTTCAGTACAACAGTAACATCAGATATAACATTATATGCAAAATGGAATATAAATACCTATACAGTA
>JBJEFR010000069.1:0-13823 GCA_051874255.1 Anaeroplasmataceae bacterium | reverse complement strand
GATATACATTTGTAGGCTGGTATAGTGATTCAAGCTTAAGTACAGCATATGATTTTAGTACAGCAGTAACAGAAGATATAACATTATATGCAAAGTGGGAAGAATTAGTAATTGATGATGATGCGATAAGTGAAGATGTAAAATATTCATTTAGATATGCATCTGATGAAAGCAATGGATATATTTATATTACATCAAGTGCTACAGGAACAACTGTAGTAGATAATAAATTAACATTATCAAGTCCGTCAAGCTCTTATAAATTTGAAACTAATAATAGTGGATGGTTCTTTTTCCAAAAAGGTTCAACCGTTAAATTTACTTTGGCAGATAGTGCTAAAATAACTTTAACTATGTATGATGCATCAAGCACTTATACAATTGTTGGAAATGGATTAAGTTCATCTTCATCAGATGCAACTCAATCATATACAGCTTATGCTGGAGATGTAACTATTACATCAACAGCTAATGGGTATATTGGATTTATTGAAATTACAATGGTTGATTTATCTACTACTCCAGTATCAATGGAATTATCATATTTAACAACATCTGCAGGATCTTCAACATCTGCAGGAAATGGTACATATTATACAACTAATGTTAAACGTATTTATAATGTAGGAGATGATTTTGATCCTAGTGGAATATGTGCATCTGTTACATTTAGTGATGAAACAACATCAGGATATGTATCAAGCTCTTCTGAATTATCATTTAGTGGATTTAGTTCTTTATCAGCTGGTACATGTACTATAACTGTAACATTCACAAGAGGTTCAACAACATTAACTTCTACATATGAAGTATATGTTATTAGTCAAACTCCTTCAATTATTGATGATGTATTACAGGTAAAGGTTGATATGTCATATACTGGTACTCTAGGAGCAATTGTTGATGGATATAATATGTTTACAAGAATTACTGATGCATTACAATATTTAAAGAATTATGAATCAACTTATTCAAGTAATAGTAAGCTATTAATACTAGAAGCTGGTACATATAATGAAAAGATAGAAGTTGAAATCCCTAATTTAACAATTAAAGGAGCTTCAGCTGAAACAACAATTATTGAATATGATTCATTATATGGATTACAAGATCCTAATGGATTTACTCAAGTAACTGATTCAACTCAAACAATGGCAATAAGAGAAGCAGCTAAAAACTTTACATTATATGAGGTTACTGTTTCTAACTGGTGGAATAGTGAAGAGAGATTCCAATCTAAATTAGAATTCTTTATTGGATTAAATGATACAGCCTTTTATAAAAATGGTAAGATTGCTGAGCATAGAGCTTTAGCTATGTTAATCCAAGCAGATCAAGTTATAATACAAAATTGTAAATTATTAGGATACCAAGATACATTAGAAGGATTTACAGGTAGAAGTATGTTTGTTGATTCATATATAAGTGGTGCAACTGATTTCATCTTTGGTACTAACGCAACAATGTACTTTAAGAACTGTGAAATTAGAACTATTTATAATGGTTCAACAGATGGTGGATATATTAATGCCTTCAAAGGATGTAATAAGGGAGAAAGTGATTATATTATCTATGGAGCTATATATGATGGATGTAATTTCACTGCAGATGCAGCTGTTACCTCATCAAATACTGCTATAGCTAGACCATGGAATTATTATTCAGCTGTTATGATTATGAACTCTACTCTAGGTGCTCATATTTCTAAGGCTGCATATACAGCAGACACAACTAAAAATCAAAGATATGTATGTTGGACAACTAATGGAACTACAGCTGCTGAACCAACATCAGAAACTGTTAAATTCCTTGAATATAATAATACAGGTGATGGAGCAATTTCTACTTCTCAATCAGGAGTAACTGTATTAACTAGTCAAGAGGAGGCAAATAAGTATAATACATATTCATATATATTTGGAACTACTAATGGAGCTATAACTTATTCTTCTGTATGGACACCAGTAATAATTGAAGAAGATGAAAAAGCAGTTTATACTGTAACATTTAATACAATGGGTGGAAGCTCTATAGATTCTGTAAACGTAACAGAGGGAGATAAATTAACTGCTCCTAGTGCTCCATCAAAGGATGGATACGTATTTAATGGATGGTATACAGATTCATCATGTACAACTGCATATAACTTTAATAGTACAGTAACAAATAGCTTTACGTTATATGCTGCCTGGACGGCTGCATCAACAGCACTTACATTAAATGCTGTATCTGGATATACTGAAGGTTTATATGCGACATTTGATGAAACAGATGCATCAAGTGCAGCTGTAGCATATTCAACTGATGGTACAACTTGGACTTCAGTTGATAGTGAGCTTATACGTCAAACTTCAGCTAGTGAAGCTAGAGTAGATGTTGTAGGACTACAAACAGGTTCATACTCATTGAAGGTTACATCAAGTAGCGGAAAAACATGTATAATGAATAATATATATGTAGCTGAGGATGATAGATCAGGATATGCTCATTTTGGTAACGAAACAGGTATAGGAGCCTACAATAATGATGGTACACTTAAGAGTAATGCCGTAGTTGTATATGTTACTGATGCAACAAAGAATACAGTAACTGCAACATTAGGAGGAAAGACTTATACAGGTCTTGTAAGTATTATTCAGGCTTGTACAAGTAGTTCTTATGCTCTTGATATAAGAATTATTGGAGAAATTCAAACAACACAGTGGAATTCTATAACATATTCAGGATCAGGTTCAACAAGATATACTAATATAAATAATGATATTAATTATTCAGCAAATAGTGGTGAATTTTCAAGTAATAGATTAACTGAAGAAAAAATTATATCACTAGGAATCAATTCTATGTCAAATGACGAAGCTAATGGTATAACAAAGTTAAATGGATTAACAAATTATTTGATGTACAAAGGAACAAAATCATCTATTCCTTATTATGATTCATATTGGAATATGTGTGATGTCAAAGGAGCATATAATATTACTGTTGAAGGAATAGGAACTGATGCATCATTATTCCAATGGGGATTTGAATTTGTTCAATGTAATTCAATAGAAGTTAAAAATTTAACATTTAATAATTATACTGAGGATGCAACTGGATTTGAAGGATCAACATCTGCTGGAAAGGAAAGTCAATACGGAACTTATTGGATCCATAATTGTGAATATAATATTGGAGCTAATAATTGGGATGTATCTGATGAAGGAGATAAAGGAGATGGAGATGGTTCAACGGACATTAAGAGATGTCATAATGTAACTATTTCATATGTTAAATATAATGCTACTCATAAGACTAATTTAATTGGAGCAAATGATGGATGTCTTCAATATAATATTTCACTACATCATAATTATTATAATGCATGTTCATCAAGATTACCTCTTGTAAGACAAGCTAATTTACATATGTATAATAACTATTATTATGGAACAACAAGTGTTTCTTCATCAATTCGTGCAAATTGTTATGCATTTATTGAAAACAATTATTATGAAGGTGGAAAGAATCCATATATGCTTGTAACAACTAATAATACATCATATCCTGGATTTACTCAGGCTGCATTTAAGGCAATAGGAAATGTATTTATTGGAAGTATTAGTTTATCAGATAGTAGTTCAACAGAGGTTTACTCTAAAGAAAATACAACGACAGATAGAACATCGACAGTATCTGGAACAAATTGTAAGCCAGATGGAAGCACATCATATGACAATTTTGATACAAATTCTACATTGTTCTATTATGATAGTACTAATAAGGTATCAGATGTAATGTTGTTAGAAAGTGCATCAGATGCAAAGAATACAGTATTAGAATACGCAGGTGTATTAAAAACAACAACATTAGGAGGGCCAATTGAATCTGGTGCCTCATATACTGTATCATTTGAAACAAATGGTGGTTCCTCTGTATCAAATATGACAGTTAAAGAAGGTAAGACAATTACTCTTCCTACATCTACTAAAGCTGGATATAAATTAGTGGGTTGGTATAGTGATTCATCACTTACCACAGCCTTTACATCACAAACTGCAGTAACAAGTAATATCACATTATATGCAAAATGGGTAGAGGCTACAATATATACAGTAACTTTTAATACAAATGGTGGATCAAGTATTTCTTCATTAAACGTTGTTGAAGGAAATACGATTAGCCTACCAACTGCTCCTACAAAGGATGGATATACATTTGTAGGATGGTATAGTGATTCATCACTTACCACAGCATTTAATGAATCTACTATAATTTCAAGTAATATCACATTATATGCAAAGTGGAGAGATTCTAGCACCGGAGAATTATATACTCCATCAGAAAATATTTCAGGTGGTGGAACAGTTTTTGATAATGATAGTATTACGCTTACAACAAATTCAGGAACAAGTTATGTAATAACTGCGACTGGTTCAGAAACTGCCACATCAAATGATGAAAATAATTTCATATTTACAACAGGTTTATATCCAGGAGGATCATCCGGTGGGTATACAATAACAGCAAAAGAAAATTGTACTATAACAATTTATTACACAATATCTGATAGTAAATTTGCAAGTAGTTCAGATTATTCAAAAAAAGGTAATCTTTGTGTAAATAGTGTAGAAGTTGAAAGCTTGGGAGATAAATCTAATGCAATTGCTTATAGTTATACTATGGAGGTAACTGCAGGTACAACCTATGTTTTATCTGCATCTTCTAATAGACTTATTCTTTTTGGAATACTTGTTAAATAATTTAATTAAGGATGGAGTTTAATCCATCCTTTTTATATAATATTTGTTAAATTCTATAAGATTGTTAAAGAAATGGTATGAAATAATGATATAATAACATTAATTACTATTTATTCGGAGGTTAATATGAGAAAATTATCATGGTTATTAGGAGTATTATGTGTTTTTGCTCTTGCATCTTGTTCAAATAATTCGGATAGTACAATTAAAAATCCAGATAGCGGAACAAGTGATACAGACAAGCCTGGAAGCGGAACAGGAGATACTGAGACAGATAATCCTGGAAGCGGAACAGGAGATACTGAGACAGATAATCCTGGAAGTGGATCTGGGGACACTGAGACAGATAATCCCGGAAGCGGATCAGGTGAAACAGAGGCAGACAAGCCAGGAAGTGGATCTGGTAGTGAGGAAACATTAAATGTTACATATCAAATATATGATGAAAAGGTTGAATTAAATTATAGTGAATCTGATATATCTAAGTCAGTTGTTCAGTATAAAAAATCAACTGATACATTATGGAAAACTTTAGATAAAGAATTGATATTTAAAGATGGAGATAATAATGCAAAGGCTATAGTATTAGGATTATCTAATACTGCAAGCTATGATTTTAAAGTTACCAATAGTTTGAATAAAACATCAACTATTACTAATGTTAAAGCTTATGCTATTGATAGATCAGGATATGCTCATTTTGGTAATACAACAGGTATAGGAGCCTATAATAATGATGGTACATTAAAGGATAATGCTATTGTTGTATATGTTAATAATGCTAATAAGAATACCGTATCAGTTACAGTTGGAGATAAGACATATACAGGTCTGGCAGATATAATTAAGAATGTAACAAAGAACAATAATTATATTCTTGATATTCGTGTTCTTGATGAAATTCAAACTCAACAATGGTCTAAGATTAGTCATGGTACAGGAAAAACTGCTGCACGACAAGCTAGTATGGATAATTTATTTTCAAGTGTTGATTGGACCTCTACAACAGCCTTGGAAGCAGAAAGATCTGGTGGAAGTATTTCATCAAATTATTATAAAATAGCTGAAGAAGAAATTATTGAGTATGGAATTAATACTTTGAGTTCTAGCGCAACAAAAATTGGTTGTGATGGAATTCAAACACAAATTTCAAATATTACTAAATTAAATGGTTTAACTAACAATGTAATAAAGGATAAAAATCCTACTACAAGTAGCAGTGATCAAGGTGGGGCGGAGCATTATGAATATGATTCATATTTTAATGAGCTTGACGTAAAATATTGTAATAATATTACTGTTGAAGGTGTTACTGAAAATGCAGGAATATTCCAATGGGGATTTTGCTTTAACCAATGTAATTCAATAGAGGTTAAAAATCTTGAATTCTCTGGATATACAGAGGATGCGATAGGTATTCAAGGTGGAAGTAATACTAATAAGGATTTCTCAGGCTTCTGGATTCATAATAATACCTTTAACACAGGTGTAAATAATTGGGACTTAACATGTGAAAATGATAAGATGGACGGAGACGGATCAACAGATTTTAAATATGCCCATAATTTAACTATTAGTTATTGTAGATATAATAATTGTCACAAGACTGCTTTAATAGGACCTGGTGAGGGAGCATTACAGTATAATATTACCTTCCATCATAATTATTATAATAAATGTGGTAGTAGATTACCTTTTACAAGACAATCTAATATTCATGCTTATAATAACTATTATTATGGTTCAACAGGAACTAATATGCAAATAAACGATAGTGCTTATTTAATGGTTGAAAATAGTGTTTTTGAAAACACTAATAAAACATTTACATATAATAAGAATGGAGCAATTAAATCTTATAATAATGAGTTTTTAGGTACTGCAAGTAGTGATAATTCAACTGTTGTATCTGCAAGAGCTGTTGAAATAACAAGCACTTGTAAGGCAGATGGAGTAACTGACATGTCTAAGTTTGATACTGATTCTACGTTATTCTATTATGATAGTGAGAATCAATGCTCAAGTGTTATGATAATGCATGAAGTGGCTGAGGTTATAGATATAGTTAAGGAATATGCAGGATCAGGAACAAGTAAAACATTAAAATTAACTAATGAATCTAAATATACTGGAGATGGTAATAAGATTACGGTAGTAGAAACTAAAACAGCAGAAAATGTATTAACATTACCAACTGCTCCAGGAATTTATTCAATGGTACAAAAGACTAACACTGATACAACTACAGAGTTCGTAGACTCATCAAGCTCAAATTATGTTAAATATACTGATACAACTATTTCATTAACTGATACATCAGCAACAGAAACTACATTTGCTTATTATATGCTAGAGGATAGTTTGAAATATACAACTGGTGTTCATACTATTTCACTTGATGTTACTTTGACAGGAATTGGAAATAAATGGACATTAGTTGAATTTCTAGGAGCTGATAGTTCAGTAGCTATTCGCGTTGGTGGTATTGATACAGCAAACAAGGGTAAATTTGTATATACTCTTGATGGTAAAACTGAAACAGTTATTGGTACAAAAACAATATCTTCTGGTTCAACATATACTATTACATTTACAGTGGATTATGATAATAATACTATGAAGGTAAATGCTAATGGAGAGGAAATAACTATTTCTGGTATTGATGCTATAACAATTAACGGATTAAAATTTATGACAGCTACAGCAGCTACAGATAGAAGCTATACAGTATCAAATATTGAAATAGAATAATGAAATTGCCAAGTAAAAACTTGGCTTTTTTTATTATAAATTATGTGATATTGTGTAAAAACTAACTGGGTTAGGAAAAATTATTGACATTAAAATTTTTGTGTGATAAAATGCTAACACCGTTAGGTAAATGGAGGAAGTTTATGGAAAAACGACAACAAGCAATTAATTTATTAGAGGAATTTAGAAAAAGTAGACCACCAATGCTTTTTGATGAATTAGATAATTATGAAAGAGGTATAAATTTTGTACTTGGTTATTTATCTCAACAAAAAGGAGAAGTAATTTCTTCAGATCTATCAAATGCTTTAAATGTATCAACAGCAAGAATGACTAAGATATTAAGTTCTATGGAAAAAAAGGATTTAATAAAAAAGGAACATTCTAGTGCTGATGGAAGAAAAATAATTGTGGTATTAACGAAAAAGGGAAAAGATACTACTGAAAAATTCAAAGATGCATTAATAGATGTCATGGTACAAATGATAGAAAGAGTTGGATATGATAATTTAATGGAATTTATTAATATTTCTTATAAAATGAAAGCAGTAATGGAGGAAATTAATTTATTAGGGATAACTATTAAATAATGCAGATTTCTATCTGCATATTTTTTGAAAAAAATGCTAACACAGTTAGTTAAAATTGAAAGGAGAAATCAAATGATAAGTTTATTAAAGAATTTAAAGAAAAAAGATTGGGTTTTAATTGCAATAAGCTTTGGATTAATTGTATTGCAGGTTTGGCTTGAATTGAAAATTCCAGATTACACAGCTGAACTGACAAAGATAGTTCAAGCTGAAACAGCAAAAATGAGTTTAGTATGGAAAAATGGAGGATTAATGCTAGCATGTGCACTTGGTAGCTTAGCATCAGCTATTATTTGCTCATTTTTAATATCTAGGGTGGCAAGCTCATTTTCTATGGCTACTAGAGAGAAATTATTTAATAAAATAACTAGCTTTTCAGATGCTGAAATGAAGAAATTCTCAGTGCCTAGCTTGATTACAAGAACTACAAATGATGTTGTTCAGTTACAAAATTTTATGGCAATGGGAATTCAGTTACTTTTCAAGGCTCCTATAATGGCAATATGGGCAATATGTAAGATATCTGCAACTAATATTAGATGGACAATTGCAGTATTAATATGTGTAGTAATTATTATTGTTTGTATAGCTGTTTTAGTTTCAATATGTTTACCTAGATTTAAGAAAATACAAAGGCTTACAGATGAGTTAAATAATGTTACAAGAGAAAATGTAACAGGAGTAAGAGTTGTAAGAGCTTATAATGCTGAAGAATATCAAGAGAATAAATTTGCTAAGGTAAATGATGAAATAACTAAAAATAATCTATTTACATCTCGTACAATGGGATTCCTTTCACCACTAATGACTATGGTAATGAATGGGTTAATACTAGTAATTTATTGGATTGGAGCTATTTTGATAAATGATATAGCTTTAACTGGAGCAGAAGCAGTTAATCAAAGAGTTGAATTAGTAGGAAATATGACTGCCTTCTCACAAATTGCAATGCAGGTAATTATGTCATTTATGATGTTGATAATGATTTTTATTATTTTGCCAAGAACTTTAGTATCAGCAAATAGAGTATCTGAGGTATTAAAAACAGAGCCATCAGTTAATTCAGGAGATAATGATATGGTAACAGATAAAGAGGGTGAAATAGAATTTAGAAATGTATCCTTTGTGTATCCAGATAGTAAGGATGAGGAAAATGCTTTAAGTAACATTTCATTTAAAATTACTAAAGGTCAGACATTAGCTATTATTGGTGCAACAGGAAGCTCTAAAACCTCACTTGTAAATCTAATACCACGCTTTTATGATGCAACAGATGGAGAGGTATTAATTGATGGTATTAATGTAGCAGATTATTCATTAGATGAATTAAGACAAAAGATTGCATATTCATCACAAAAGGCAGTCCTTTTCAAGGGAACTGTTAAAGATAATGTTACATATGGTTCAAAGGAAATTAAAGAAGAATATGTAACAAAAGCTTTGCAATTATCTCAATCTCAATTTATTTTGGATATGGAGGATGGAATAGATAGTGAGGTTGCACAGGGTGGTACAAACTTTTCAGGAGGACAAAAGCAAAGAATATCTATTGCAAGAACTCTTTATAAAGATTCAGAAATAATGATATTTGATGATACCTTCTCTGCTTTAGATTATAAAACAGATATGTTGATAAGAAAGGCTATTAAAGAAAACTACAAGGATAAGACTATCATTATCGTAGCTCAAAGAATTGGTACAATAAAAGATGCTGATAAAATTTTAGTTTTAGATAATGGAAAAATAGCAGGCGAGGGAACTCATCAAGAATTATTAGAAAATTGTAATGTGTATAAGGAAATAGCTTTATCACAATTATCAAAGGAGGAATTATAATATGCCAGGATTAGGAAGAACAATGCCTCAAAGCAAGGAAAAAACAGATTTTAAATCAATTAAAAAACTATTCTTATATTGTAAGCCTTATTTACCTTCTATTATAGTTGCTTTAATACTTGCGGTTTTAAGTGCGGTAACAACTATAATAGGTCCTGATAAAATTAGTGATATAATGAATATTATTACAGCTGGTTTAAGTAGTGCTACTGGTGTAGATATGACTAAATTTTTAGATATAGCTATTCTTTTAATATGCTTATATTTGGGTGGTGCAGTAGCTAATTACTTACAACAATTTATTATGGCTGGTGTTACTCAAAAAACAGCTAAAAGATTAAGAAGCGATATTGATGTTAAATTAAATAAATTACCTCTTAAGTATTTTGACACTACTACCCGTGGTGATATTTTAAGTAGAGTGACAAATGATGTTGATACTATTTCTCAAACATTTGGATCTACTATTTCTAATCTTGTTAATTCTATAACATTATTTTTAGGAGTTATTATAATGATGTTTTCAGTAAACTGGGTATTAGCCCTTGTTACAATAGGAACATCTATTATTGGTTTTGTTTTAATGTTTGTAATTTTAGGAATATCACAAAAATATTTTAATAGAAGACAACAAAACTTAGGTGAAATGAATGGACATGTAGAAGAAATATATACTAACCATTTAATTGTAAAAGCATATTCAGGTGAAGAGGATGCTAAAGAAAAATTTAAATCAATTAATACTAAATTGTATAATAACAACTGGAAATCACAAGCATTATCAGGATTAATGCATCCTATTATGGGATTTGCTGGTAATCTATCATATGCTACTATATTTATAGTTGGAGTTGCATTAATACTAGGTGGTAGTAATGTGGTATCATTTGGTACTATAATTTCATTTACTATGTATGCTAGATTATTCTCACAGCCTTTAACTACAATTGCTCAATCAATGAATTCTATTCAGCAAACATCAGCAGCTTCTAAAAGAGTATTTGAATTATTAGAGCAAAAGGAAATTAAGGATGAAAGTAATAAAAAAGAAGCTTTAGATTTAAAGAATATTATAGGAAATGTTGAATTTAGAAATGTTAGATTTGCATATGATAAAGAAAACACAATAATTAGAAATTTCAATGTTAATCTAAAGGCAGGGCAAAAAATAGCGATAGTTGGACCTACAGGAGCAGGTAAAACTACAATTGTAAATTTATTAATGCGCTTTTATGAAATTAGACAGCCTAGATTAATAGTTAATGGTATGTTAACTTCATATAAAGTTTTTGATAATGGAAAATCAATTCAATTACGCCTTGATGACGAAAGAAATTTATATATTAATAATGAAAAAACAGATTATAAATCAATTGAATTTAATTCATTACCTACTAATGTAACAATAAAATTTGATAAGGATTTTAATTTAGTAACAGAGGATAAAATGTTAGATTATAATGTATCAGTGTTAACGGGCGATGACATAGATAATTATCCTTCATATGATTTTGCAGTAGCATATTATGGGGATATTTTTGTAGATGGTGTTCCAGTAAGATCTACTACTAGAAAAAATATTCATAATTTATTTGATATGATATTACAGGATACCTGGCTATTTGATGGCACAATTAGAGAAAATTTAATTTATAATAATGCAGCTGTTTCTGATGAAAAGCTAGATGAAGTATGTAATGCGGTAGGTCTTAAGCATTTTATTAAAAATCTAAGTAATGGATATGATACAAGGCTAGATAGTAGCTTAGGCTTATCAGAAGGACAAAAACAACAGCTTACTATCGCAAGAGCTATGATTAAGGATAGTCCTTTATTAATTCTAGACGAAGCTACCTCAAGTGTAGATACAAGAACAGAGTTAGTAATTCAAAAGGCTATGGACGAACTTACAAAGGGTAGAACCTCATTTGTTATAGCTCATCGATTATCTACTATAAAAAATGCTGATATTATTCTTGTGATGAAAAACGGAGATATTATAGAACAAGGTAATCATCAAGAATTATTGGCAAAAAATGGATTCTATGCAGAATTATACAATTCTCAATTTGAACAAGTTGCATAAATTATAAACACTTATACAAAGGGGAGAAATATTGAAGAATTTCTTCCCTTTTTAATGCAATTTATGAAATAATTGCAATAAAATATTTCCTATGCTAAAATAGTAATGAAATGACAGAAAAGGTGTGAATATTATGGAATCATTTGCTTGTACAATAGTTCAAAATAATGAAAAGTATTATATTAATATTCCTTTTAATGTATGGAGTAAAACAAATAAAAAATCTATGACACAATACGCTAAGGTAGTAATACTTAGTGATACTGTAAGTGTATTAGATTTTGAATGTAGATTGGTTCCAAGAGGTAGTGAAGGAAACTTCTATATTCCTATTGGCCCTAAATCCTATGCTTTAATTTCTAAGTATAAGAAATTAAGTGTTGAATTTGATTTAATACCAGAATTAAAAAGCATTAATCGAGATAGTCCATATAGCATAGATAATCCTATTAGAAGAAAGATAGAATATGTAAGCCAGCCTGCAAAGGGGTATTGCATGCATGCAATTATATCAATGCTTACTGGTGAATCTATTGAAGATATTTGTGAGCGTATGCAGGCTAGAGCTTTCCAGGGGTCTATATCTAAGCTTATTGAAACACTAGATTATTATGGAATAAACCATAGTAAGCTTACTTATAAATTTACTGAATTACCAAAGGTAGGTATTATTAATACTAGATTAGGTAGAAGAAATCATTATTGCTTATATTATAAGGATAAATTTTATGATCCAACCTATGGCATAAAGGATCATATACCTATGGATGAGATTATTTCATATATAGAAATATTTACAGAATAGTTAAGTACAATGGAGTACTTGTTTTAAAATGTATTGGGGGGGGAGTAATATATGAAAAAACTAATGATACCCTATGTTATATCTTTATATTTAATGGTTTTATCATTATATATTGGTGGTAAGGTATCAAGATTAAATGGGTTAGTACTTTTAGTAATTCCATTATTACTAATAGTAATAGTATTAGGTATAGCAAATTTATTTTTTCTTATATTTAAAAAGAATGAATTACAAGATAGTATTATAAGAGATACTATGATTTATAAAATTGTGTTAATACCATTTTATATATTTAGTTTTATTTTAGGATTTGCTTTTTTATTAGTAGGCTCTCTAGCAGGATTTACTATTTTCTTTCTAGCAACAATACCTTTATTATTTGTAGTTTTTTTAATTATGGTATTTACATATATTGCTATGATAGGAACTAGTGCAAATAATATAGTTTTATTAGTAAAGAATAGAGATAAAAACGGTATAGTATTCACAATAGTAAATATTATATTACAATTAATATTTGTAATAGATTTAATAGATAGTATATTTTTATATATTCATTATAAGAAAAGTCAAAGTCAACAAAGTTGACTTTTTCTTTTTTTCGACAATTTCACATAGTAATTGATAATCTAGAGCCGCACACTCATTAATTTATTTACGAGTAAGGCTCTATTTTTATCAAAGATTAATAAATATCATTATTAATTTGTATATGTAAATATATTTTTCTCAAGTTATATACAAAGTATATAAACTACTGTCATATCACTATGAATATGTCATTATTTATCGTATAATATATATGAAGTTAAAATGATTTAAGGAGAGAGTGATATTATGCCAGTAGTTAGTTATAGTGTTGAAGTATTGAATAATACAAAAGAAATATTAAATGCTGTAGCTAATACTATGTCTATATATAATGAAGCCTTAAATTATGTTATTAATGTAGTGCAACATCACTACAATGATATTAGTGATTTAGATAGTTTAAATGCTAGAATGTATAT
>JBJEFR010000068.1:0-6530 GCA_051874255.1 Anaeroplasmataceae bacterium | reverse complement strand
TTGAAAAAATTCATTAACAAAGAAAACTCATCAACTAAAAGTCAATATGATAATAAAAAGAAAAACTTAAAAGATAAAAAGAAAAAACTTTCTTATAAAAAACTAATGAATAATTTAAGCAGAAATTATTATAAACCAACTATTAAGCTAATAAGCAAATTAGAATATTCTCTTAATGATGCAGCATATACAGCTATTTTTTATGGCATTTTAAATAATTTAAATCCTCAACTAAAAACCAGTGTTTAATTCTATGTGTTGCGCCTATTATACTTTGGGTATTATCTTCTAAATTCATACCATTGTTTTTATTTCTAACAGCTAAATCACATAATACTCCTAATCCTCCTGTTGCAGAAAGAGAATCTATAATAGATATTTTAACATTTGGATATTCATCATGAAGGTTTGAAGCTGCAAGCAATGCACTTTCATAGGTTTTAGATAATCCACTAGATAATGTCATATATAATATATCTATACCCTTTTGACAATATGGCTTAAAGAACTCTTCATACACATATGGTGTTATTTGAGTAGTTTTTGTGAAATCTCCCTTTCTTTGAGAATCATAAAATGCTTTTAAAACCTCATCACTTTCTAAGTAACTAGCTGTTCTAAAATCATCGCCAAGGCTATATTGCATAGGTATTAAACCTATATTATTTTCTTTTGCAAATGAAACATTTACATCAGCTGATAAATCTACAAAAATTTGATAATCATTCATTTTCTTTTACCTCTATTCTTCCGTTTTTATAATAATTTAAAAATAATTTAGTTTCAATTGCCAAATTACACAATGTGTGTAATAATATACATATATTTTAAAAATGTGTTATAAATGAGGTAAAATTATGGATAGAAGGGTCTTAAAAACAAAAGAAAATATCAAAACAGCAGTTATAAATCTAATACTTGAGAAAAATTTCCAAGAAATAACAGTTAAGAAAGTATCTGAATATGCCAATATAGGTAGAAAAACCTTCTATTTACACTATGGTTGTGTATTAGATGTAATAAATGAAATAGAAAATGAAATATATTCTAGTTTAAATAAGGCACTTGAAAAATACATTAATAATAATGAGCTATATGATATAAGAAATATATTTCATGATCTCAATTCTATAATTGAAGAGGATATTCTTCTATTTAAAAGAATTGCAGTGAATGATTCTTATTCTTTTTTTAAAAATGCCTTTGAAAGAATATTATCCGATTTAATTATTAAGATTACTAAAGAGTTTTATAAAGTACATAATCCTAATGTATACATATATTCAAGCTTTTACGCATCTGGAATAATAAAGCTATATATATCATGGTTACGTGGTGATTTAAAAATATCAAAGAATGAGCTTGTAAAAATAGCCTCAAGATGTACCTTTGAGGGAGCCTTATCTATATTAAAAAATGCTAGTTAAATATACTTGACTAGCATTTTATTTAATATTGAATTTATATTCTTCATCAGAAATAACCCTTAATGATTTTTCCTTAAGAGACTTATATAGATTTAAATAATCAAAACCATTTATTATAAATAGCTTATTATTTCTTTTTGTATAAATATTTATAATCCAATCTATTATTTCATATATACCATCTAATACTTCACTAATAACCATATCCCAATTTACATTTAAAAACAAAAAATTAGAATGAACATAATTAGATGCAAAATCCATCGCATCATAAAAGCTCATAGAATCAGTTATAAGCGCAACTGTTTTTATACTATATTTAGTATTAGGCTTAGCCTCACGAAGCTTTTTAAATGCTTCTACCTCATCTAGCCATCCATAATTCATATAGCTTTTATAGGTATTATAGGTTAAATTATTATCACTAATATATTTATCTAATTCTTCCTTTGTAAGAGACTTAGTTGCATCCTTTATAGTAATACTTTGATGATCAACAAATGAAGGTAAGGCATTTAAATTACTTTCTAATGCAACGACAGTAATATATTGTTCAAGGGCCTGCCTAAAAACTGACATTGCTTGAGAAAAACATTTATTATTTAATAATATTACCATTGCATTTATTGACTCAATAATACTTTTTATTTGTAGTGATATTACATCATTATCTAGTTTTATATTATCATATATTATTCTTAGCATACTACAGATATTACTAATAGCTGGATTAGATAAGAAAAGGCTAGATATTTCTAATTTAGTAAAATCTTCATTTAATAAGTTATAATATACATCCATTAATAATTTATTTTGATAATTAAGATCCTTTTCATAAACAGTTTCATTAATATCTGATAAATTAAATAAGTGAGTTGATATAATAACAAACATTAATTTATATTTAAACAGCTTATTATATAAAATAAATTCATAACTAACTCCTTTTATTTTACATAGATTATTAACTAATTCTGTATTTAAATAAAAATTTTTTAATGTTATAGCTACAATCTCTTTTCCTACTGTATTAGAAAATTCATAATCAAGCTTTGAATTAATATATTTTTCCTCTTGTTCAATTGTCATTATATATTCTTTAATATCCTGCATATATCCCACCATATACATTATACCAAAGAAAAAAAACAATGGAAATAAATCCATTATTTTTTTTCTTGATTATAATATTTAAATACTGCGTATCCTTTATTATACCCTTTGGCGTAAATTCCTAGCTTTGCACCTATCCAACGTCCTGCAGTAGCTTTATTTTCATATAAATATTTACCATTAAATCCAAGCTTATAATTTAAATCATAAATATTAGTATTATAAGCATCTAGATTAAATATGATTTCATTACTATTATATTCTTCTTTGTAAATTACTTTGTCATTAGAATTAAAGCTACCTTCATTAATCTCTATATAATTCTTAGCATTTTCTCGTCTTACACAAATATAAGCATAATTAGTACCCATAATAGAAAAGCCAATCTCATCACCATCATCAATCAAATTAAAATTGGCCTTTGATGAAGCTTCGAATTCTAAATACATTACCTTTTGCATAAAATGATTTGGTAGCATATGCAAGTTTTTTATATCTCCATTAAGACAATTTAAAACAAGTCCTTCCTTTAATTCATACCAATTATCCTTTTTATTAGCTGGTGTTTGCCATATTAAAGATAGCTTATTTGATGAAAAATCATCAGATGTATTAATGAAGTAATCACTTTTTTTATTTATTAAATACTCATGCTCTGATACGGGAGTTCCTGCAAGTAAGGGATCTCCTACATGACCTGGAATTGGCCAATCATTATACCAGGTAACAGGCTCTAGGTGACACACTCTTCCGTATGCTCTCATATCCTGAAAATGAATAAATGCCCAATTATCATTATCGTCTATATCTATTAATGCACCTTGATGAGGTCCATTAATAAGAGTATCTCCTTGCATTAAGACAACTTTAGATTCGTAAGGACCATATATATTTTTACTTCTTAAGGCAGTTTGCCAGCCACCCTTTACACTTCCAGCTGGTGCCATAATATAATAATATCCATTTCTTACATTAAACTTAGGTCCTTCAATTGTTGGATTATTATCATGACCATCATATATAATTTTATATCCATCGCTTAAAATTTCCTTTAAATCGATTGAAGCCTCATAAAGCGCAATACAAGAATTAAATCCTGCTCTACTTTTAGCAAATCCTACTACGACATAGCATTTATCATTATCCCAAATTGGACATGGATCCTCAAGGCCGCGTCCCTTTATAAGTAAATGTGGCTCTGACCATTTATCATAAGGATTTTTGGCATAAGAGACATATATTCCCTCATCTGGAAATGGAATCATAACATAAAATAATCCATTATTATATCTAATAGCTGGTGCCCAAGCTCCATCGCCATGACATACGTTATCAAATCTTTTAATATTTATATTGTCAAATACATAATTTATAATTTCCCAATCAACTAAATTTATTGAGTGTAATATAGGAACACCAGGCGTATGATTAAAGCTAGATGCTACCATATAAAAATCTTCATTATATCTTATAACATCAGGATCACTATAGTCTGCTTGAATAATAGGGTTAGTGTATTTCATATTAAAGCCTCCCATAAGCTAATTATATATAAATCTATTTTTATTTTCAACTTAACACTATTCAAATTATAGTATATAATATAGGTATAAACAACTATAAATAGCTTATATTTTTATAACAATTGGAGGTGGAGGTTATGGATAATCAAATTTCTTCGAATTTAATGGAAATAATTACTCATGGTACTAGGGAGTTCCCTTTTATTATATATCAAAGAACATTTACCAAGAGTTCCCTATCTTATATCTCGTGTCATTGGCATAATGAAATAGAAATCATATATTGTTATAGTGGAAGTATTTCTTGTAGTGTTAATGAAAAAACATATATTTTAGATGAAAATTCATTTACTATTATTAATTCTAATGCACTACATCAAATTAATATGATTGACGAAGCTAAGTGGTATGCAATAGTTTTTGACCCTAAATTTATTTATGGTTTTTCAGAATCGTTAATAAAAACAGAAGCTTTTGATAACATCAAGTTTAACAACTTACTTATAAAAAATACAAGTATCATAAATTCATTACATAAGCTTATAAATATTTATTTTAGTGATGTATCCTTTAAATCATTAAGAGTTAACTCTTTACTTTCTGAAATCTATTTATCAATATTAGATGAAGCTACCTCTAATGATGAGGTTATTAAAAGTGAAAGTAAAGCTCACTCTATAAGAATTAGACAAATATTAGACTTTATTAATAATAATTATAAATCTAAAATAACTATTGATGATATATCTAAAGAAATCGGATTATGTCGAAGTGAAGTTTGTAAATTATTTAAAGCAGAAATAGGTATTTCTATTGCTGACTATATTTTAAAATTAAGGGTAGAAAAGAGCATTCCTCTTCTATTATCTAATAAGCTTAATATTACTGAAATTGCATCACAATCTGGATTTAACAGCTCTAGTTATTATGCAGAGGCATTCAAAAAGCTTATTAATATGACTCCACTTGAATATAAAAAGAAAAATAGGAAGTAATATAATGAAAAACGAAATGAATATGACGGAAGGTAATCTATATAAAAAGCTTTGGCTTTTTGCACTTCCGTTAATATTTACAGGTGTTTTACAGCTATTATATAACGCCTGTGATTTAATTGTCTGTGGACAATTTGGTTCAGAACATTCTGTTGCGGCAATATCCGCAACTAATGCCTTAATTAATTTAATAATTAATCTATTTTTAGGACTTAGTGTTGGAGCTAACGTATTAATGTCTAGGACCTATGGTGCTAAAGATAAAGAAAAGGGACAAAGAGTAGTATATACAGCTATGTTATTCTCCCTTATTATTGGAATAGCCATTGGTATTTTTGGAGCTTCTTTATCACATGTTTTTCTTAAATGGATGAAGACACCTGAGGATGTCATTGATTTATCAAGTAAATATCTATTTATATATTTCTTAGGTCTTCCATTTTCAATGATATACAATTTTGGTGCATCTATTTTAAGAGCTACTGGTGATACTAAAAGGCCATTTATTTTTCTAACAATTTCAGGAATTATAAATGTTTTATTAAATTTATTTTTAGTAATCGTCCTTCATCTTGATGTTGCAGGAGTTGCGATTGCAACAATCACAAGTCAAGGTATAAGTGCATTACTTATTATCATATCTATGATGAAAAATAAAGGCTTTTTTGAATTTAAGCTTAAAGAAATTAGAATATATAAAACCGAAGCATTGGAAATAATGCGCATCGGGCTTCCTGCTGGAATTCAAAGCGTAATATTCTCCTTATCAAATGTATTAATACAATCAAGTATTAATTCACTAGGAACATCTGTAATGGATGGAAATGGTGCCTCATCATCACTTGAGTCCTTTATATGGACTGCGATGAATCAGGTAAGTCAGGCTTGCATTGCCTTTGTTTCAGCTAATTATGGTGCTGGCAAGATGAAAAATATTAAAAAATGCATACTATATTCCCTATCAATAATTCTTGTTGTATGGTTTATATTTGCTGGAGTAGTCCTTTTATTTAATGATGAGCTACTAAGCTTATATCTTAAAGATGGAAGCCTTGGACTTCCATATGGTAAAGAGCGTCTTACTATTATTGCCGCAAGCTATTTTCTTTGTGGAATTATGGATTTACTTGCTTATTCCATAAGAGGAATTGGATATTCTACCATCCCTGCTATCGTATCCTTAATAGGAGCCTGTGGATTTAGAGTATTCTGGATATATACTGTATTCCCTCATAAAACCTTCCATAATATAAAGTGGCTAGCATTATCTTATCCAATAAGCTGGTTTTTAACTGAATGTGTGCACTTAATAATGCTTCTTGTCCTATTTAATAAAGTTAAAAAAAGATATGAAGAATTACAATTAGATCAAAAAATCACTATCGATTAATTGAACTAGTCAATAGTTCGTAGACATAAAAAGGGTATATTAATTAAATGAGAGCTCTGTTCTATATTGAACAGGGCTTTTA
>JBJEFR010000067.1:0-1743 GCA_051874255.1 Anaeroplasmataceae bacterium | reverse complement strand
ATTTGCACCAATTAACCCAATAAGATATAGAAGCTATTACTATGATTTAGAAACAGGACTCTTCTGGTGCAACTCAAGATACTACAACCCAGAATGGGGACGTTGGATTTCACCAGACTCAATTGAGTATTTAGATCCACAAAGTATTAATGGATTAAACTTGTACTCTTATTGTATGAACGATCCTGTGAACCTGTTTGACTCAAATGGTCATAAACCTATTTCAATTAAATGGTTTAACCTCGTAAATACATTTGATTTAACTGCGACATTAGCGCAATTAATTGTGGGTGGTGCAGCAATAGGCGGACAATATGCAGTGGTTAATGCATTAAGACCGAATAATATTGGTATAGGACTTTGGAATAAACAAAGAGCAGCAGCTATTGCTGGATTTGGTGATGATGTTGCCAAGTTGAATAAAGTATCTAATGTTTTAGCAGCAATAACAGTTGCGGTTCAAGTTGGAGAAGGCATATACTCAGATATTAATAGAGGGTATTCTACAGATAGAGTTGTTTCTAATGCAGTTGTAAATACTGTGATTTATGGTGGAACAATGGCTATTACTTCGTGGGCAGGAGCAAAGGCAGGAGCATTTATTGGCTCATTTTGTCCTGTTCCAGTTGTTGGAACAGTTGTAGGAACTGCGATTGGTTTTGCAGTTGGTACAATTGCTGGAGTGATATTAGATTATGAGGTTAATGGTAAAAGTTTAATTGATTATGCTAGAGATTGGGTCTATAATATATGGAATAGTTTGTTTGATTAAGGAAAGGATATATATAATGAAAAAAATATATTTATCAAGTGTTGGTATGTTTATAATTTCGATTATTGGTACGTGTTCAATGTTGCTATTAACAATTTTAGTTTTTCTTGCAGATAATACAAATTTTTTTGGGCAATTAGCTAGCATATTAGTTTTAATTTTTTTCATGTTTGTTCTTTATTTGTGTTTTTTTGAAAAGATTATCTTGAAAGAGAAAAATATTATAATTTGGAAGTTTAAGAGGATTTTAATTCCATATTCATCGATTATAAAAATATATACAAACGATAATGTTTTAGAAAATATTATTTATATTGAAACGGAGCAAATTACGTATAAAATTTCAGGTAAATCTACCATTTTAGGCAAGAAAAAAAACAAAAAAGAAACACAAAAAATAATTAAAAAATTGAATTATATTATAGGATGTAAGTAGCCTCTAACGTGAGGGTGTAATCTCAAAGTACGTGATTGGATACTATAAAAATAAGACTTCAATTTGGTTTATAAATAAAATTATTTAATGTTTAGGAAAAGCCTATAACAAAGTATATTCTAATAGCTGGGTTGTGGTATTCTAAACATTACATTTATTCAAATTAGTTTATTGTGATATAGTATTGATAAAGTGGTAGTATATAATGTGCCTTTATATTGTAGATTATCTTCAAATGATGGAAATGTAGGTCTTAACTTTGAAAGACCATCATTTAAGAAACTTTTAAATGATATTGAATCAGATAAAGTTAATAGGGTTATTACTAAAGATTTATCAATAAAAGTTAAATCAGATAAAAGCCAAAGAGCATTAAATGGATTATTTATAGCTGCATAAGCACCTTATGGATATATTAAATATTCAACAAATAAAAATCATCTAATAGTAGATGAAGATGTAAGACATTGAGAACATTAGATCCAATAAGATATAGAAGCTATTACTATGATCTAGAAACAAAGCTATATTACTT
>JBJEFR010000066.1:0-6600 GCA_051874255.1 Anaeroplasmataceae bacterium | reverse complement strand
CTTTTCAATCATTGGAGCTATAATCTCCATAATTGATGAAGTACAAATGTATTTAGTTCCATTTAATAAATCTTCATGTTTAATAATTTCTTTAATCAGGTAATCAACACTCAAATTATAATGAGCATAATATTTTACCTTATCATAGTTTTGTGTTAGGTAATTTTCAATGTGATTTCTTAATTCAGGATATATGTAATTGTTAAATCTATCTGCTACATTACTTACGTAAGTTAATTCATCCTCATTCATTAGAATGGTAACTTCCTTTCCTCTATTGCAAAATCAAGAATAGATTCTATTTCATATAGCTTTTTATCATCAATTGGTTCAATACCAATATCAATTAGATAGTCATTAACAATTTTTAATTGAGCTTTTGAATGAAGTTTATCAAAATACTCTCTAAAATCCTGAAGTAAATATGTCGTAAACATATAAGGGTTACAATTTGCTTTAAGAAATTGTACTAAAAAATAATTTGGCATTGTTCTTTTTACAGAGACCATTTTATTCTTCCAACGATTCTCCCTATTGATTTCAGGTACTACCTTCCATTTTTCAGGAGAATATAGGAATTCATTCCATTTTGAATCTGTCTTTACATCACATTGATGGGCAACATCATAATTATTATCTTCTTTGATATCTAACACCCCAAGCAACAAAGAATTAACATATTTCAGAAAACCAGTAGCTTCATCAATATCTCCATTTTGATCTCTGTTTGCTCCGAATGATGCGAGTATTTCATGTGCAACCTTAGTTGCCTTTTCGTGAAAGAAACGCATTTCATATCTAACCCAATAATCTTGATTTACCTCTTTATTTTTCTTTTTTTGTTCCTTTAGCTTATCATAAATCACTAATTGGCAAGTGGATGTTCTACTACCTAACTCTATAGAAAATCCTTCTTCATCACATCCATGAATTTTATGATATTTGTGTTTAAAACACGATGTAAATTGCTTTTTATTAAGCTTTTCTAATAACCAAGGGATAGTTACATCTTTTCCTTCATAATCATCAATAGATACATCTATTCTTGATGGTTTCATAGCATTATCCACGAGCATAAATTCAAAGAAGTGTTTCCAGGTCTTATTAGGATTTCTAGCCTCATATTCTCTACAGCCTTTACCTCTTAAGTGAATTGAACAAGTAGGTATACCATCCCTAGACTTAGGACCTATCATTCCTATTTCCATTTCTGGACCCAAATCAAACATATACTTGTATTTATCTCTTCTAAATGTTCTTTCACATACTTCACCTTTTTGAACTCCTAAGAATTCAGCTATTTCAAATACTTTTTCTCTAACAACAATCTCTTCATCGTTAGAATCAACTACCAGCAACTCAAATGTTGCTCTAAAGTAATCAATGATTACATGTCTTCCAGTTTTAGAAGGTGGCGCTTCATTTACTAATTTTTCGATCATTTTTTTGCTTCTTTCTGCCTATCTCTTATTTTACTGTGATACAATGGGGCTATTAGGCATTTGCCCCAATTGGCATCTTCATATAGTTCTTACAATCCTCCATTTGCACACAAGACCGGAAAAGCGACTTTTCCTTTTGCCTTTGTGTGCAAATTAGGAGTTTGATTTGTAATTAATCTATATATAGGTAGATGCATCCTAAATTGCGATTGGTTCTTCAAATTCAACCATCTCCTTTGTGTTTTCACTATATTCTGCATTTAGTTCCATAAAATCATCTAACATTGATTCCTGTGTTTTATCTAAAAAACATGATAAAATAATATGCTCGCATAGGAAAACCTTTAACAACTTGAATGGGCCATAATTATTTATACCCTTGTATAATCTTGCTTGAACATGATTAAATGATATAGTAATTAAGCCATCTTTTTCTTTTGCATTTCCATATTTCAAAGCTAGATATTGAAATTTGTCAAAATCTAATGTTTTTAATGGTTTTAGCTTAACATCTACAATCAAATCCGAATCTTTCTTCTTAGCAGATACTTTAATTGTAGATTTAACTGAACCATAACCTGACTTATTCTCTGAATATGTAAATTGCAAAGCAACATAAATCTTGTTTGACATTGCTCTCACCTCCTTTCGCTATAACAAAAAAGAGCGCTGTAAACTTGATTTTAAGTCTACAACGCTCCATATATAGGAATAATTAAATATGCTTAAATAAAGCCAATTATGGCGTGATAAAAAGCATATTAAATTAATAATTGTTATAAGTAAACATTACCGATTCTTTAATTAGACGCATCTAATCTGTGAATCACAATATAAAACTATAAACAATAGCGTTGTAGGAATTGTATACTAGAAAGACGTATCTTACTAGTATACATACAAAAGATTAAAATTTTGATGTTTGGCCGTTAATAATACCTTTTCCAGCCATACCATAAGCATAATTAAAGGCATCTAAAGCGGCTTTTTTCTTTGCGACAGCTCTAAACTTATCACTACTTGTAAAGACTGAACCATCACCTAATTTACATGTGGCATTCCAAAGATTAGTACTATAATCAAATACTTCAATTTGATCAGGCTTAACTGTAATAATCTTCAATTGTAATAATTGCATAAGTTTGTTATTAGCATTATCCAAATTTACTGATGATGGATCAATAGATTTCTTTGCATTTAATATTAACCCATTTTCCATTAAGAAATTAAGTGCATATTCAGCACCTTCTGCTTGTGCTAAATGATAGTCATTATTGGAAATTTGCTTATAAAATATAAGTTCATTTCCCTGATGTAAAGCAAAAGCAAAGCCTTCGTTATCACCAAAATTAATAACCTCTGGAACTATTAAAGGTATTCCTTTAGCTTTGTTATCAAAATTAATCTTATCTAATTTTTCTTTTAAGACAGTAAATCTATTTTTCTTAAAATAAATGTCATTGAATGAAAGATTTAGAATTCTATATACTACTTTTTTAACTATAGCTAAATCTTTATTTGAATCAAACCATATTGCTCCAATTATTGATTCAACAAGGTCTTCTTTTGCACTTCTATTTGATGAGACATTTTGAATAGTATCACCTTTGCTTAATAAAAGGTACTTATTTAATCCTAATTCTTCCATTTTTCTTGATAACATCGATTTATCAGTCCAAAAGGATACAAAATTAGTTAGCTCTTCTTGATTTCTAGAGTGAACATTACCATCTTCATCTATCGTTGTTTGTTCAATAGACACTTCATCAACAATGATGTAGTTTAATACTGAATCACCATAGAATTCTAGTTGTTCATTGCTCAATCCTTTTCCACCATGCATTCTATTTTCTTCTGCATAGGAGCTTCTTGAAAATGCTTGTGATAGTAATGCTTTACTTTTAAACTCATAGCCTATCTTCTTTTCAATTTCTAAAATAGCTTCATTAGATAACATAATTATTCCTCACTTTCTGTCAGAAAAAATAAAAAGCCTGTTTGCTGAAAAACACTACACTCATAGTAGTTTTCTCCTTTTTATAACAGGCTTTATTGTTATTTAAATAAAAAACTTATACTCTGAATCATTAAGTCTATGGACGTATCCTTCAACTAATCACATAAGTTTTTGATTACAAATAATCTTTTGCCTTCTTTGACATAAATATTCTACAATATTTAAAACAATAATGCAAGAGATAAATTTTAAATTAAATTCATCTCTTGCAGTTATTACTTTAGTAATAAGAAATTATTAATAATTAGGCTAGAGTAAAATAATATCTATGCCAAATATAATTATTTTTTTGTAATTATAATTATATTTAATTGAAAAATGAAGACATAAAAATCACAATACAAGATGACTATATTTAGCTAACAAATAACGTATACCATCATAAGTAATAAGTCCTTTTCCAATTGCTATTTTTAAATATTCTCCTTGGACTCCATAAAACAATTCCTGTGGGACTTGTATAATTGAATTAAATTCGTCATATGAGAATAAACCATATTGTTCAATGTCCTTATTCATTTTTTCTTCATCGTATATAAATTTTTCTGTATCAATTTGAAATATATTAAATAAACCATTAATTCCACCAGGAATTGTCAACATATCATCAACAAAATAACACAAGTAAATGTTTGAAACAGGACTAAAGCATGATACTTTTTTACTTTTTATCGTAACGCTTGTTAATTGTACTTCAAATAACTTATCCCCTTTTTTCTTTATAAAGGTATGCCCTATGTAATTTTCAGCATTGCTATCTAAATATACAAATTTGCCCATATCTTTATCGAAAAAGCCATGTTCATCAATAATATCGACCTTAGTTCCATCTGAGAATTTTAAACAAATAACATCTTTAATACTTTCTTCATCATAATCAATACACAAAAGATTTGTACTATCAAATTTACCAGTTTTAAAATTCCAAACCAATACTTCATCATCAATATTTAAATCTTCAACTTTCTTCTTTGAACCATCTGCTAACGTAATCTTACTACCTTCAGCAATACAACTACCACTACTAACAGCGTCTTTATATAAGGCTCTAACGTATATGTTATCACTCTCTTGATAAAACGGGAAATATTTTTCTATTAAATCCTTAACAGTAAATGATATAGTTCTATCATAAGAAATAACAATCCATGGATTATGTATAGTATCATAAGCATCAGGACCATTTAAAATAATCTCCCATAAAGTAAATTTTCGCTCATCACCAGAATAAGTATAAGTTTCATCAGCAGTATATGAATACGTTGATGTATATGCTTTCTTAAAACCACTAATGGTTACAGCAGTACTACTCATCGCATGTATCTTATCAATAACAAACCAATAATCATCAACAAGTGGTAATGAATCCAAGTATAAAACTGCTTCATATGCATTAATAAGTCCATTTTCACAATATGAACTATATGAATTACTATTAATAGAAGTGTTACAAATAATTTGCTTAATTGATAAAGCAGTTAAATTAGAATTATGTGATAATAACAACGCAGCAACTCCAGCAACATGAGGAGCAGCCATCGATGTACCAGATTTATAATCATAGCCATCAGAAGAAAATTCAATTGGAACAGTACTTAATATAGATGATCCGGGTGCCATAATATCTACATTTATCCCATAATTAGAATAATTAGCTCTATTTCTATTTATATCAATTGCACCAACTGAAATAATATTATTTTTCCTAAATGATGATATATTTGATAGAGTATCAACGGAAGTACTATCATTTCCTGCTGACCAAACAAATAACCCTGGATAATTATTAACAGCAGCTAAAATAGTAGTATTGGTTCCGTAACCTGAATAAGAATAATTTAAGATTGAAATTCTTTGATCAGTATTCCATAGATTAGTAGCATACTCAATTGCTTCTACAACATCAGAAGCATAGCAACTAGTTTCATTATAAGTGACTTGTAATGGAACTAGTGTAACATTTGGAGCAACACCACAAACTCCAAGATTATTCATTCTTGCTGCAATTGTTCCAGCAACATGTGTTCCATGACTACTAATATCATCATTTGTTGTACTATTTTCGTTATAAAAATCATATCCTTGTGCAACAATTAAATCTTCGTGAGTAGCAATACCTGAATCAATCACACCTACTCTTACTGATGCATTGGAACTTTCTATATCCCATGCATCATATGCATTAATCCCATTGTTTCTATTTAATCCCCACAAATCTGTTGTAAAAGGATCGGATGGAATTATTGCAATGTGCTCTATATAATCTGGAGATGCACATTCAACAAAATCTAACTTACTTAAATTTGAAATTATATCTAAAATTTTACTCTTATCTTTTTCCATAAGAGTAATTTCAATGATCTGATTAAAATCTCCTGTCCTATTAATACTAGTTCCCCAAATACCATATTGATTTAGATTATTTAGAGAAAGATTACGAAGTGATTTCAGATGGTATTGACTTAGTGCATTAACAACCAATTCAGGAATAGCATTTAATTCACTAATATCGTCATCAAGAACTAATAAAATAGTATCATCTTTGTACTCTTTATCCATTATTAAAGACGAAGCTGACTCAATTATATTTTCTTTGGCATATGCGTAATTTTCAGTAAAAAAGAAAAACATTACGCATAAAATAAACACTAAAATAAAACGTTTTAAATTTTTCATAAATACCCACCTAATATAATCAAATTGTACTTAAGATTATACATTCTCCTTTTTTAAGGTTTATTTTATAGTTATGAGTACAACATAACTTTTATATCATCACACTGGATGTTATAATTTAAATGGCGCTATGTCTATTTTCCACTATAGGAGTCCACAAGAATAGCTAGTTTATAAAGATGAAGAAAGAAATTCTACTTATATATGGTTACTAGTAGGTTATGCTTCTTTCTAGACAGCATAAAAACACAATATTAGAATATGGATAGCATAAATACAGTCGTAATATAAAATATAAACTATGACTATTGTAACACTGAAGGAAGCTGTGATAAACATGCTTCCATACTTATAAATGATATGGAGCTTTTATGCGATACAAAAAGCAAAATTCAATAACTATTTTTTTTAGGTTCTTTAAAATCTAAGGTAGGTAGGTAGTTTTACACTAAAATCTAAGGTAGT
>JBJEFR010000065.1:0-30881 GCA_051874255.1 Anaeroplasmataceae bacterium | reverse complement strand
ATATTTTTATATATTAATGAAAAGAAAGAATCTAGAGTATAGTTCTAGATTCTTTTTCATTTTCTATTAGGGTATTTAATAGCGATAAATTAATTATATTATAAATATATCCATTAGATACTACGATATTTTTAATTTTTAAAGTATTTAAGGCTTCCTTTAGATCACTAAGGCTTATACCTAAATAGCTTGCTAATAGGTGTTTATTATAAGGAATTGATAATGATAGATTATTTGCTTCTTTATATTTGTATAATAGGTAACGAGCTATTTTTTTAATAGGTGTTATTTCAGAAAGAATTATATTGGTTTTTTCAAGATTAATTAGTTTGTTTGATAATATATTGTATATGTCTTCATTTTTTAAGGTATTAATTGGAATTATTTCAATATTAGATTCAATAGAAGCAACATATGTATATTCATATGGCTTATTAATGTAGGCAATATCAAAATATTCTCCAGTATGGTATTCCTCAATTTTTTTATCTCCATCTCTTTTTTCGATTATTCCCTTTTTTAAATAAAAAAGGTAGTCATATGTATCTCCAGGGGAGATAATAGTACTACCTCTTATATATGATTTTTTTATAATATTACCTTTTCATCAAGATTTTCTTTAGCTATTGACATCATAAGCTTAATACGATTCTCTTGATTAACCTTAGTTGCAGAAGGGTCATAATCTATTGCTACAATGTTGGCATCGTGATGAAGACTTTTAATCTTTTTCATAACACCTTTTCCACATATATGATTTGGTAAGCAACCAAAAGGCTGAGCACAAACTATATTTTTGAATCCTGTTTCAACAAGTTCCATCATTTCAGCTGTAAGAAGCCAACCTTCACCCATTTTAACACCATGATCAATAATACCATCTGATAAATCCTTTGTATGCTCAAATTTTCCCATAGGAGTAAATTTAGTAAGCTTAATAGAATTAATAATAGCTTTTTCAATTAAACCTATATACCAAATAACAAGCTTTGTTAATCTTAAGGTACTTTTTTTAACACCACCGTAGTATTCTGAATCATAAATAGTGTCATATAATGAATATAGCATGAATCCAAACAATCCTGGAACTTGAATTTCTGCACCCTCATCTATTAAAAAGTTTTCTAAATCATTGTTACCTAATGCAGCATATTTAATATAAATTTCTCCAACTATTCCAACCTTAGGTTTTACCTTAAGATCCAATGGAACAGCATCAAAATCTAAAGCAATTTTCTTTAAATATTTTTTTATTTTAGGTAAAAACTTAATTTTATTTTTGGCAAATTGTTCAGCAAGGAATCCAGTCCATTTATCTAAAACCTTTTTAGCATCACCCTTATTAGCCTCATAGCTACGAACCTTATTATATAAATACATCATTTGATCACCAAAGGTCATGGCTGCAGCTAGCTTTAAAATTAATCTTGGTGTTAATTTTAAGGCTGAATCCTTTTCAAGGTTATTCATATTTAATGATACAACAGGGATATAGCCATAGCCAGCTTTAATTAAGGCTTTTCTAAGAAGATGGATATAATTTGATGCTCGGCATCCTCCACCTGTTTGGGTTATTAATAATACAACATTATTAAGATCATCACGATGATTTAGGTTATCAATGAATTGCCCAATTACAAGTAATGCGGGATAGCATGTATCATTATGCACATATTTTAGTCCCTCATCAATTACGGCTTGTCCTTTATTTTCTAGTATTTCAGCCTTAAATCCTTCAGTTATTAAAACCTCTTTAAATAAAGCAAAGTGGATATCTAGCATTGATGGAATAAGAATAGTATGAGTCTTTTTCATATCAATAGTAAATTTAGGATATGTATTTTGTTCCATTACTTTTCCTCCTTTTGCTTTAAAGCTTCAAATAAGCTTCTTAATCTTATTTTAACGGCACCTAGATTAGTTATTTCGTCGATTTTTATCTGAGTATATATTTTGCCCCTAGTTTCTAGTATTTCCTTACATTCATCAGTTGTAACGGCATCTAGACCACATCCAAAGCTAACAAGCTGAATAAGATTCATATCGCTTTGAGTTGTGCAGTAGTAGGCAGCTTGATATAATCTAGCGTGATAAGTCCATTGATTTAGTACCTTAACGGAAGCCTTAGGATATAAATCAGAAATACTTTCCTCAGTAACAATTGCCACATCAAAGGAAGAAATCATTTTATCTATACCATGGTTAACCTCAGGGTCAACATGATATGGTCTACCAGATAATACAACTATTTGGCTTCCATTTATTCTTGCCATAGCAATTATTTCTTGAGCTTTCTTTTTAATAGCGTCTAAATGCTCATTATATTTGAAGTAAGCATATGTTGAAGCGCGATTAACTTCCTTTTTAGTTATATCAGGGAAGTATTTATGTAATATAGGTAGAATGTGTTCCTCAAAGGAAGCTTTATCATGTATACCTATAAATTCATGAATAAAATTAATATTTTTAATTTCATCTACATTGTTATAAATTGTTTCAGGATAGTATGCCACAATAGGACAATTATAATGATTATCACCCTTATGTTCATTCATATTGTAACTCATGCAAGGGAAAAATATATTTTCATATCCCTCATTGATAAGCTTTTGAATATGTCCATGTACAAGCTTAGCAGGATAGCATATAGTATCTGATGCGATAGTGTGTTGTCCTAATGAATAAGTTTCAGAGTTACTAAATCCAGAGCTATAAACCTCAAATCCAAGCTCGGTAAAGAATGTGTACCAAAATGGGAATAACTCGTAGTTACTTAAAACTAAAGGAATAGCGATTCTTCCACGTGTTCCCTTTTTAGGCTTATATGAATCTAATTGATTTCTAATATATTGATATAAATTCAAATCATCATTTGATTTTTTATTAGAAGTAGGGCGCTCACATCTATTTCCACTGATAAATTTATTTTTATTTCCGAATGTATTTATAGTTAAATTACAGTGATTGTTACATAGACCACAGTTAACATTTTTAACAGTATGAACAAAATTCTTAAGTTCAGAAGCAGTTATTGTTTGACTCTTTTCAATATTTAAGCTCATTGCATGTAATGCAGCGCCATAAGCCCCCATTACACCTGAAATATTTGGACATACCACATCAAGCTGAAGCTCACGTTCAAAGGCGCGAAGTACAGCCTCGTTATGGAAGGTTCCACCTTGAACAACAATATGCTTTCCAAGCTCCTTAACATTAGTAGCACGAATAACCTTATATAAGGCATTTTTAACAACTGAAATAGAAAGACCTGCTGAAATATCTTCAATAGTTGCCCCATCCTTTTGAGCTTGCTTAACAGAGGAATTCATAAATACAGTACATCTTGAACCTAAATCAACTGGCTTAGGAGCAAGAAGAGCCATTTTAGCAAAATCCTTTATATCATAGCCTAAGGCATTAGCGAAGGTTTGTAAGAATGAACCACATCCAGAAGAACATGCTTCATTTAAGAAGATATTAGAAATGACACCATTATCAATCTTAAAGCACTTGATATCTTGTCCACCAATGTCTATTATAAAATCGACATTTGGCATAAAATGCTTTGCAGCAGTAAAGTGAGCCATTGTTTCCACTAATCCTGAATCCAAATTAAAGGCGTTTTTCATTAATTCCTCACCATAACCAGTAGAAGCACTAGCCTTAATGTTGATATTAGGGTATTTTTCATAAATTTCTTCAAAAATATCCTTCATAATATTTACAGGATTTCCTTGGTTAGTAAAATAACGTTGGAATCTTATATTTTTATCCTCATCAATGAGAACCATTTTTAATGTTGTACTTCCTGAATCTATTCCTAAATAAAGAGGTCCATCATAACCATCTAAGGATAAGGTTTTAACATCATCCTTTGCATGACGCTTTCTAAATTCTTCTAGCTCATCCTCTGATTTAAATAAAGGTGTATTGAATGAGAAAGAACCATCAACCTCGTAGGCATCAATAGTTTTTAATAAATCATCTAAGTTATATAGAGTGTGAGAGCATAATGCAGTACCAATAGCAACATAGTATAGTGAGTTTTCAGGGCATATACCATCAAGCTTCAATGTCTCATTAAAGCTTTCTTGAAGCTCACTTAAGAATGTTAGAGGTCCACCTAAATATGCAACCTTACCAGTAATTTTTCTTCCCTGCGCTAAACCACCTATTGTTTGATTAACTACAGCCTTGAAAATTGATGCAGCAATATCCTTTTTTGAAGCACCTTGATTTAAAAGAGGCTGAATATCAGTTTTAGCAAACACTCCACATCTTGAGGCAATATTATATAGCTTTTCATGTTCTGATGCATATTCATTCATTTCGGGAACGGTTATATTCAAAAGTGTAGCCATCTGATCGATGAATGCTCCAGTACCACCAGCACAAGAACCATTCATTCTTACTTCCATACCATCAGAAAGGAATAATATTTTTGCATCCTCTCCACCAAGCTCAATAATACAATTTACATCAGGAAGTAGCTTATTTGCTGCAACTCTTGTTGCGTATACCTCCTGTATAAAGTCAATACCACATCCGTTGGCTAGCCCCATTCCTGCACTTCCAGAAATAGCTAGAGTAACATCAGATGTTACTATTTCTTTATCCTTAAGCTCTTTTAATACCTTTATTAGATTTGTTTTTATATGCGAATAGTGTCTTTGATAGCTTGAGTATAAAACCTTTGCTTCATCATCTATCACGACACATTTAATTGTTGTTGATCCAATGTCTAAACCAATTTTCATATTGTTGTTTCCTTTCTATTACAGCTTGATTTAATAAAGCAAACTATATTAAATTATAATTTAATATTAATAAATTGTCAATTTTATAAATATTTTGTTATAATTAATCGAGTGGTATTTGAAATATTAAGATTAAAATAAATTCAATATTGTACATTTTAATTTTTTTATGTATAATAATATAGACACAAATTAAAAAAGAGGTTTTATGATGAAAAAAATACAATCATTTTTAGTAATGTTAATAGCAATAGTATCTTTATTCGTATTAGTATCGTGCGGAAGTAAAGCTACAGTTAATATAGTTAATGTAACAACAATGAGAACAAGAATTGGTCTTACAATAAAAGTTGATGATCCTGACGGAGATATTACTGATGGTAGTATTGTTGCGAGATTATATAATACAGATGATGATTTAGTGTCTTCATTGGTATTTGATGAATTAGCTGAAAAGGAAGAAACAAAAACTTTTGATTCTCTAAGTGAAAATACAACATATCGTTTAGTAGTAAAGGCTACAGTAAATGATAAGAGTGTTACATATTTAAAGGCAAACTATACAACTGATTCAACTGGTGAGAATGAATCAAATCCAGTTATAATTAAAACTGTTGATGAATTTAAAGATATTACGTATGATAATGATGCATATTATAGATTAGATGCAGATTTGGATTTTGCTGATGTTTCTGGTGATGCAACTGAGTTTTCAACTATTTTTAATAAAACTACTCAGTTTAAGGGACAATTAGATGGAAATGGTCATACTATTTCTAATTTAAAAATTACTAATTCTAATGTATATTGTGGAATTTTTGGATACATTGGAACAGGAGCAACTGTTAAAAATTTAAACATAACAAATGTTGAAATGAAATCTACAAAAGGTTCAGAACTATATTTAGGTGTTTTAGCAGGATGTAATGAAGGTACTATTAGTAATGTAAATATTGATAATATTAAGATTACTCATGAGGGTTCTGGAACTACTAAGCAATATATTGGTGGACTTGTAGGAGTTAATACATTCAGAATTTCTAATTCAAGTGTTAAAAATGTTACAATGACTTTAAGAAGTAGATTATCTTCAATTGCTGGAGGATTTGTTGGAACAAATGGTGGTATAATCCACACTCCACAAGCAGGAGCATATATTAAGGATTGTAGTGCTACAAATGTAGAAATTACTACAAATCATGAGGCAACAAGAGCCATTCCTAAGGATGAAGAGGAAAAAGAGTATATCCAATATACTGGAGGATTTGTTGGAGAAACAAGAATAGATATAAAGGATTCTTATGCAGAGGCAAAAATCAATGCTAAGGCTTCATTTATTGAAAAATCATTCGTTAAGGTTTATTCAGTTGCGATTGGTGGTTTTGCAGGACGTACAATCAACGGATGTAAGATTGAAGGAGTAGCTTCAGCAAGTAATATTACATTCAGTACTAAGGATGCATATTCAGTTAATGTTGGTGTATTAGTAGGTGCAGCATATGATACATTATTTAAGAATTGTTATGCTGTATTAACAGGAGAAAATAGTGTTGTTGATAGCGCAAGCTATTTAGAGTTAGATGAAGAAAATGCTATTGTACAAGAAGTATTAGATGCTTTTGAAAAGAACTTTAGCTGTGTTGGTAAGATTGGTGATGTTTTAACTGATGTAGTATCTACTCAAGAAAACATCGGATATGTCCTTGCAACTGATGCAACTATAATTACAGAGGATACTGAGGAAATCACAGGACATATGAATATTACTGGTGATGCTCTTGCTAATATGGATTTGACTAAGGTAAGTGACGCAGTTAAGACATTCTTAGAATCAGTATTAAAATAATTCAAGTTAGAAGGCTAACAAAATATTTGTTAGCTTTTTATTATATTTGGGAGGGAGAAATATGAAATTAAAAACAAAGTTAAGTATTATTGAGTGGGTATTAGCTTTAATCATTATTGGTATTATGCTTATTTGTAAGCTATTATTAAATAGAATTTCAATGTGGTTTATGATTGTAATGGCTATTATCTTATTAATTGTTTTAATTATTTTTGAAATGAAAATTAAATCATTAGAAAAAATAGAAAAACAAAAAGAGGATAAAAAATACGAAGAGCATAAACTAAAGGCATTTGAAATTATTAAGAAAAATGCTGTTTATGATCACTATTTTTCACTAATGGATGATATTTTAAATAATGAAATTCTTGAAATTAATTTATTAAAGGAAAAATATGAATTAAAAATTGATTTCGATTATATTATTGAGGAAAATTGTTATGATGTAACGATTATAAATGATAAAAATAAGAAAAATATATTATATATTTCCTTGTCATATTGTGAGAATAAATGGTGTTTACTTCCAAATTCTGATAAAGAAATAGTACTAACTAATGAAACTGATGCTGAGATTATTGAACTAATTACACAGGCTATTGAATTATTCTTTAAAAAATAATTATTATGTTTATTATTTAATGTCTTTCATATGAAGGACATTTTTTATATATAAAAAGCTCTTTTTTCTTATTATTCATTGTAAAAAAAATGATTTTTAATTATAATATATAGTGATATATTATGAAAAGATGGTGTTTTAATTATGTCATTAAGAATTTATAATTCTTTAACTAATCAAATGGAAGAATTTATACCTATTGAAAATAACAAGGTTAATATGTATGTATGTGGGCCAACTGTTTATAATTATATTCATATTGGAAACGCTAGACCTGTTATTTTCTTTGATACATTAAAAAGATATTTGGAATTCTGTGGTTATGAGGTATGCTATGCATCTAACATAACTGATGTTGATGATAAAATTATAAATAAAGCTATAGATGAAAATAAAACTGAAGAGGAAATAGCTACAAGATATGCAGAGGCTTATTTTAAAAATTGTGCTGATTTAGGTGCTAAAAAGCCTGATGTTATTCCTTATGCTACTAAATATATAGATCAGATGATTTCTTTTATTAAGGATTTGATGGATAAAGGATATGCATATGAGAATAACGGCAACGTATATTTCAGAGTAAGTAAAATTAAGGATTATGGTATATTATCTAATCAAATAGCTGAGGAGCTTAATGCTGGAGCAAGAATTGATGTTGTAGAAAAGAAAGAGGATCCAAGAGACTTTGTTTTATGGAAAAGTACTGATAAAGGAATCAAATGGGATTCTCCATTTGGATTAGGAAGACCAGGATGGCATACTGAATGCGTTGTTATGAATCAAGATATATTCCATAAGGAGTTAGATATCCATGGAGGAGGAATGGATTTAAAATTCCCTCACCATGAAAATGAAATTGCTCAAGCAAATGCTATGTATAACAATCATTTAGCTAAATATTGGATGCATGTTGGTAGACTTGACATGAATGGTGAAAAAATGAGTAAGTCACTTGGAAATGTTGTAAGAGTAAATGATATAACAAATCATGATGATTTAATGATTTTACGTTTGCTTATAGTATGTAGTCCTTATAGAAGCAATATTAATTATAATGATGATCTATTCAATCAATTTAAAAAGGAATATGAAAAGATTGTTAGAGCCTTTAAGCAAGCTTCAATATTATTAGATTTAAATGATATTTCTAATCAAGAGCTATGTGACGATGATATAAAGGAATTTAAGGATTATATGGATAATGATCTTAATACTCAAAATGTTTTATCCCTTGTAATTAAGATAGTTAAGGATATAAACCAAAGCTTAAGATCAAATGAATTAGAGGTATTATCTAAAAAGATAAATACATTAAAAACTATTATGTCTATTTTAGGAATAGAGCTAGCTTATAATAAGATGACTAGTGAAGATAAAGAGCTATATAATAATTGGAATAAAGCTAAAAAAGAAAAAGATTATGTCCTAGCTGATAGTATTCGTGAGAAACTAATAGAAAGGAATATAATCTAATGGATGCAGCTTTGAGTGCAGGTCTTACTTTAGCGTATGTAGGAGATGCATTTTATGAATTAAATGTTAGAAAATATTTTGTAAAAAAAGGTCTAACAAAGGTAAGTGACTTACATAAAGAGGTCATAAAATATACTTGTGCTGAGCATCAAAGCAAGGCAATAAAGTATTTTTTAGATAATGATATTCTTAGTGAGGAAGAAATATCAATGTATAAGCGTGGAAGAAATAGTAATACTAATAAGACAAGAAAAACATTATCTATTAATGATTATAATAATGCTACTGGTTTTGAGAGTCTTATTGGTTATTTACATTTAACTGATAAAGATAATAGAGCTATAGAGCTTATTGAGTTATCTTTATCATTAAATGATTAGGAGGTGTTCCCATTGAAAAATAAAAAAGAGGAAATAGCAGCTTCTGCTGATGAGGTTAAAGAAGATTTAACTTTAATTGATAATAAGGAAGAGCCTCAAGAGAGCTTAGCCTTAGAGGATAATAAGGAAAAAACTAATTCAAGAAATAAGAAAAAAGATGCTAAAGAGAAAAAGTCTTTGGAAAATAAAAATGAAGAAATTTTAACTGAATCTAAGAATGAAGAAGAGCTATCTGAAATAATAGAGGATACTGAAAACGATAAGAGAAATGAAAAAAAGCTTAAACAGCTTCAAGCGAAGCATGAAAGAAAAGCTCCCGCGGTTAGATATGACGTTAATCCAGAGGAAGGTTTAAGCAAGGAACAGGTTGAAGAGCGTATATTAACAGGCTATACAAATAGAAAGCCTAATTCTAATTCTAAGTCTATTAAAAATATTATTTTTACTAATGTATTTACTTTCTTTAACATTTTAATGCTATGTATTGCTGGTTGGTTAATTTCTATTGGTGCTATAAAGGATTTATTCTTTATGGTAATTGTAACATTAAATATAATTATAGGAATTGTTCAGGAAATAAGAGCTAAAATAACTATTGATAAATTATCAATATTATCATGCCCTGTAGCCAATGTATTAAGAGATGGTAATGTTCAAGAAATTGGAGTAAATGATATTGTATTAGATGATATTATGCTACTTGAAAGTGGAAAGCAAATATCATCAGATAGTATTGTTGTTGAAGGATCAATAGAGGTCAATGAGTCTTTATTAACAGGAGAAAGTGATGCTATAGTTAAAAACCCTGGTGATAAGTTATTTTCAGGTTCATTTGTTGTATCTGGTGTTTGTAAGGCTCGTGTTGATGCCGTTGGAGAGGATAATTATATTGAAAAGCTTACAACACAGGCTAAGAGATATAATAAGCCAAAAAGTGAGTTATTAATATCATTAAATCTAATTATTAGATTTATGGCGGTTGTTATTATTCCTATTGGTGCTATTTTGTTTTGTATGCAATGTGATAAGGTGCTAGGAACCTTATCCTATTCAGATTCTGTTCGTAAGACTGCAGGAGCAATGATAGGTATGATTCCTTCTGGATTATATTTACTTACCTCAATTGCGTTAGCAGTTGGTGTTATGAAGCTGGCTCAAAATAATGTTTTAGTTCAGGAACTATATTGTATTGAGATGTTAGCGAGAGTTGATTGCTTGTGCTTAGATAAAACGGGTACTATAACTGATGGTACTATGACTGTAAAAAATGTTATAGAATATTCGGGAATTGCGGGATTATCAACTAAAAATATAGTTAGTGCAATGCTGAATGCTACTAATGATCAAAATATGACGGCAGTAGCACTTGAACAAAAATTTGGTAGAGCTAAAAGATTAAAAAGCTTATCGGTAATACCATTTAGTTCACAAAGAAAATATAGCGCAGCATCCTTTGATAAGGTAGGAACCTTTGTTATGGGAGCTCCTGAATTTGTTTTAACTAAAAATTATAATTTAGTTGCTCAAGATGTTCTTGCAGGAGCTAAACAAGGATATCGTGTGCTTTTAATTGCGCATACTACAGAAATGATAAAGGATTCTAAAATAGATACTAATTTATTAAATCCAGTATCTTTAATCTTAATAGAAGATACTATTCGTCCTGATGCTATTGATACAATTAATTATTTTAAGGAATCAGGAGTAGAGGTTAAGGTAATATCAGGAGATAATCCTGTTACTGTATCAAAGGTATCACAAAGGGCTGGTATAGAAAATGCCTCAGAATATATTTCATTAGATGGATTAAGCGATCTTGAAGTAATGAGAGTGGCTACAAAGTATACTGTATTTGGTCGTGTTAGTCCTGCCCAGAAAAAGCTTCTTGTAACAACCTTGAAGGAGGCTGGAAAGACAGTTGCAATGACTGGTGATGGAGTAAATGATATTTTAGCCTTAAAAGAGGCTGACTGCTCTATTTCAGTGGCTTCAGGAAGTGAGGCTGCAAGAAATGTTTCACATTTAGTTTTATTAGATAACAATTTTGGTTCAATGCCAAAGGTAGTGGCTGAAGGAAGAAGAGTTATTAACAATGTAGCAAAGGTTTCAAAGCTATTCTTAACAAAAACTATATTCTCTTTATTACTTGCTATTTATGCAATTAATTTTGGTGGTAATTATCCAATATCTACTAACCAATTATTTATGATTGATTTATTCTGTATTGGTATCCCATCATTTGTGCTAGTATTAGAACCATGTAATGTTAAATCCACTGGTGGATTCCTGTCAAATATCATAAAAGGCGCGTTGCCGGGTGCTATTGTCATCTTGTTTAATGCGATGATTGTTTTAACACTATCGTTACAACTAAATTTAGATAAGCGTGATACTTCAACGCTAATTGTAATTATTGCTACATTTACTTGCTTAATTGTATTATTCCAGACATGTAAGCCATTTAATTTATTAAAAAAAGGAATGTATGCAGGATTGTTTATTGCATGTATTTTTATAGTGATTTTTTTACCACAGTTTTTAGATATTACTCCTTTGACCTCAATAACTACTTATTATGATAAGAATTTATCAGTTGAAACTATTGATGATGTACCATCTATAGAGATAAGTAAAAAAGGTTATTTGGTAATTGAAAATGAATATACTGACATTAATGCTACAACCGTTACAAATAAAAAGCTTGCTTTAGTCGATGGTATTCCTTATTTAAAGATTGATGATAAGATTACAAATCATCAAATTGAAATAATACCATCTTATACATTAAACTATAATGATGGAATATATTCTTATAATATAAATTCCAGCTTATCACTTGGTGGAACTAAAACAAATGTTGAATTTATAAGTGAGGTAGAAACATATATAACATCATCTGGTGATGTATATGTTAATGGTTATAATGCTAAGCATAATATATTACCTAGTGTAACAATATCGAAATCAAATACTTATTTAGTTAATGGAATTGATACTGAAATTCCAGCTACTATTAAATCTATTGAAAATGTTATTTTAAGAGACTATTCTGTTTTTGTTTCTAATGAGCCAAACGCAAAGGTTCAAGAATATATTGATATAGGATATAAGATTGACCCTGTAAATATAAGTGTATATTATGAAAATAGTAGTAGCTATATTATGGTTGGTGGAATAGATACTTCCTTAAGATATAATGAAATTGATAGGTCTAAGCTATCAATAAATGAAAATCTTGAGTATTTATATGATGATGCTATATTAGTAAATAGTGATACATCATTACCATATAAGCTAGATGTAAGTGTTGAAATATCTGATGATGATCATTATGTAATAGATGATATATATACTCAATATAAAATATCTGGTGCTAAAAATGAAATAACTATTACATATGATGATTATGGTCTGATGATAATAAATGATACAAAAACAGATTATCAATTAAGTATTTCATCTACAAAGGGTGGCGAGGTTTCAATACTAAGTTTACCTGCAATGCTTCTAATGTTTGCACTATGTGCAATTACTACGCCATTTATGACATTGCTTAAAAAGATTGTTCCTTGGGGAAAACAATTAATTGAAGCAGTTCAAAAAATAATTGGAAAAATGTAATTAATATGAGCAGAAATCTGCTCATATTTTTTTTATAATATGTTATAATTAAAATGTAATTTGTTGATGTAGGTGAGCACATGATAAAAATTTATGGTAAGAATTGCATTTATGAGGCTGTTAAAGCTGGTCATAAAATGGAAGAGGTTCATATTTTAGATACATTGAAGGATGAAGCATTTATAAAAATGCTTAAGGATAAGGGCTATAGAGTAAGAATTGATAATAAAAAAACTATGGACCAAATATTTAAGGATATGCATCAAGGATATGGAGCAATAGCCTATGATTATGAATATAAGGATTTAGATTATATCATTAATAAAAAGAAAGATGGTAGAAAAATAATTGTAGTATTAGATGGAATACAGGATCCTCATAATTTTGGCGCTATTATAAGAAGTTGTGATGCCTTTTCTGTTGATGGTATAGTGATTCCTAAAAATCGTAGTGTTTCCATTACCGAAACAGTGGTAAAGGTATCAACAGGGGCAATTGAATATGTTGATATTGTAATGGTTAATAATCTTGTTTCGAGTTTAGAAAAATTAAAAGAGAATGGCTTTTGGATTGTAGGTACTGATGCTAATGCATCAAATCTTTGCCAGGATATAGATAAAAATCTTAATATAGCTGTTGTAATAGGCTCTGAGGGGTTTGGTATGTCACGCCTTGTAAAAAAAGCTTGTGATTATACTATAAAAATTCCGATGACTGGACATGTTAATAGCCTAAATGCTTCTGTTAGTGCGGGGATAATTATTGCAGGACTTGTTTAATAAGGAGGAGCAGTGTTTAAATATAATGATTATGAATTAATCTATATGATTAAAGAAAATGATGATACTGCTCTTAATTTGATGTATGAGAAATATACCCCTTATATATATAAGATAATAAGAGAAATGAATATTTTTCCTAGGTTTGTAGATGATTTTTTACAAGAGGGATATATATGTCTTTATAATGCGATTAAAACATATGATATGAATTATAATAAAACCTTCTTTAAATATTTTGAGATTATTTTAAAAAGAAGATATTATAGATTATATAGTGTATATAAAAGGATAGATATACCAATAGAGGATTTAGATTTATCACTGGAAGAAAATGTTAAAGAATATAACTATGATATTTATAGGATGTATGATATAGGCTTATCACTTATAAAGGATGATTTAGAAAAAAATATATATATTGGTTTATATCAAGAAGGCTTGAGTTATATAGAAATATCTCAAAAATATAATATTGATATAAAAAAAATATATAATACAGTCCAAAAATTTAAAAAAATTTTAAATAAAAATATTAATGGTTGACTATTTGAAATATATGTTATAAAATTCAAGTAGACACTTTTTCACAAAGGTGGTTTTTTTTATGAGAGAAAAAGTTATATTAGTTTGTGAGGAATGCTTGAGTAGAAATTATAGTACAACTAAAAATAAGTCTACAGCAACTCAACGTTTAGAAATAAAAAAGTTTTGCCCAAAATGTAATAAGCATACATTACATAAGGAAAGCAAATAATTTGGAGGAATAATATGTCTGAATTAGAAAAAAAAGAAACTGAAGTAGAGACTGTAACAGAAGAATCTCCTATAGATGAAATAGAGAGTGCTCCTGTAGAAGAAAAAAAGAAAAACTCTACTAAAGAAAAGAAACAAAAGAATAAAAATAAAAATTCTAAGGATGCTGAACAAAAAAGTCGTATTTTAGAATATTTAAAGAGTGAACATAAATGGGAAAATTATGTGCTATTATTTTTATCATTATTTGCGTTAGTACTAGGATGCTTGATTATTAATGAAACATTAACTGTAAATTCTGATTTCCCTATTATTGGAGATTTCCCTAAGGTATTTGCATGGATTTTAATAGGATTATCAGCTTTTGCGTTAATATTATCTATGTATCCTTTCTTTAAACCAGCATTTCCTGAGTTTAAAAAGATTAAGTGGCCTAGACCTAAGGCATTCTTAGCAGATACTGCACGTGTTTTCATTTTCTTAATTATATTAGTATTATTATTCTTATTATATGATGCTTTTATTTCAAAGCTAATGGGATTATTATTAAACAGATAGAGGTGTAGATTATGAGCAAGCAATGGTTTATATGTCAAACTTATTCAGGTTATGAAAGTTCAGTAAAGGCTGATATTGAAAGACGTATCGAAAGTATGAATATGCAAGATATGATACATACAGTATTAGTTCCAGAAGAACAATATGAAGAAACTAAAAAAGATGGAACAAAAAAGATTAAGACAAGAAAAATTTTCCCTGGATATATTTTCATTGAAATAGAGGTTGAGCCAGGTAAAGAAATGGATGAAGAAGTATGGTTCATGATTCGTAACACTCAAAAGGTTACAGGATTCTTAGGATCTTCAGGAGGAGGAACAAAGCCTACACCTGTTAGAGATGATGAAATGAATGAGATTCTACGTAAGATTGGTCTTGTAGAAACTCCTACATATGATTTCAATGTTGGAGAAAATGTTTTAATTACAACTGGTCCTTGGAAGGATAATGTAGCTGAAATTGCTTCTATTAATCTAGAAAAGGATATCGTTACTGTATTAGTAGAAATGTTTGGAAGAAGAACTCCAACTGAATTATCATTATCTGCTATTAAGAAAATTAGTTAATAAAGGGCCAAGCCCTTTATTTTTTTTCTATAAAGTGATATATTATAAAAAAAGGATGTGGGAGTAAATGAAAAATAAAAATAAAAGAGCATTTTTAATATTATTTTTTGCTTTTATTGTTTCGGATATTTGCTCCTATATAAAGTTTTTTATTGAACATAAAGGTGCAAAGCTAGATGAAATAAATATATTTTCATTCGATTTTTTATATAATGGAGAGATCCTTAGTGTAAAAAATATTGCAGCTATATTTTTTATAATTTGTGCAACTATTTCATTTATTGGAAAGCTGTTTTATCGAGAGCTCAAATAGAGCTTTTTTTATATTAAAAAAATATTAAAAAAATGTTGACACGCGTATTTATATTTGATAAAATGTATAAGCACGTATGCGACAAGTGTACGTTCGTGGGAGGATTTTTACTATCCACTCTACCACATTTTGAAAAGTAAGGAGGAATTACCGTGGCTAAAAAACTTGTAAAAGTTGTAAAGTTACAAATTCAAGCCGGAAAAGCAAACCCAGCTCCACCAGTTGGACCAGCTTTAGGACAAGCAGGAGTTAATATTCCTGGTTTCTGTTCACAATTCAATGAACAAACTAAAGATAAAATGGGATACATTTTACCGGTAGTAATTTCAGTATTTGATGACCGTTCATTTACATTTGTTGTAAAGACTCCACCTGCTTCAGATTTATTAAAGAAGGCTTGTGGAATTCAAAAGGGTTCAGGAAATGCTAAAACTACAAAGGTTGGTACTATTTCAAGAGCAAAAGTAAAAGAAATCGCTGAAATGAAGATGCCAGACTTAAATGCAAACGATATCGAGGCTGCAGCTAATATTATTGCTGGTACAGCTAGAAACATGGGAATCGTTGTAGAAGATTAATTTAAGGTTGTTAAATTATAAAACGACCTAAAACTTGTGGGAGGATATCCCGCTATACCACATTTTTAGGAGGATAATTATGAAAAGAGGAAAAAAATACATCGAAGCTGCTAAATTAGTAGATGGAAATGCTAAATATGACCTAATTCAAGCAATGGAATTAGTTTGCAAAACTTCAACTACTAAGTTTGATGCTACTGTTGATGCTGCAATTCGTCTTAACCTAGATCCACGTAAGGCTGAACAAAATCTTCGTGGAGCTATCGTATTACCTAATGGTACTGGTAAAACTCGTAAGGTTTTAGTTTTATGCCGTGGAGCTAAAGCAAAAGAAGCTGAAGAGGCTGGAGCAGATTATGTTGGAGATTCAGACTATATTCAAAAGATTAACCAAGGATGGTTTGATTTCGACATTATCGTTGCTACACCAGATATGATGGGTGAACTAGGACGTCTTGGACGTGTATTAGGACCTAAAGGACTAATGCCAAACCCTAAAACAGGAACAGTAACAATGAACGTTGCTAATGCTGTTAAAGAAATCAAGAATGGTAAGGTTGAATACCGTGTTGATAAGGTAGGAAACATTCATTTACCAATCGGTAAGGTTTCTTTCGGAGCTGAAAAGCTTGCAGAAAACCTAAAGGCTGTTTATGACGTATTAGTAAAGAGCCGCCCTTCAACTGTAAAGGGTACTTATGTATTAAATCTTTCTGTTGCTTCAACTATGGGGCCAGGTGTAAAGGTTAATACAGAATCTGTTCTATAATTATATAGAATATAGTTAAACTTAATCTATACCGAAGAAAGTAGGCGTACGAAAGTACTTAATTTCTACCGAGGTAAGAAAAACTAATAAATTAGTCCTTTTCTATGCTTCGGTGTAGAGAAGGATTTTATTATTATTACAAAAAACGGAGGTGTCAATTTCATGGCAAAGGAAATTATTCTTAAAAAAGCTGAAGAAGTAAGCCAAATTGCTGAGAAAATGAAAAACTCTAAGGCAGTTGTTTCATTTGATTACCAAGGACTTACTGTTGAAAAGTTCATGCAATTAAGAAATAATCTACGTCAAAGTGGATGTGAAGTTTGTGTTATTAAAAATAACATCAGCCGTCGTGCATCAACTGAATTAGGATATAATAATTTCGCTAGCGAATTAAAAGGTCCAAAGGCTATCGTTTTCTCAAAGGATGATATCGTTGCTCCTGCAAAGGGATTATTCGAATTCGCTAAGGAAAATGAGCAAGTTGTTATTGCAAACGGAATCGTTGAGGGTGATGAATACACTCACGAACAATTAATGGTATTAGCTACATTACCATCAAGAGAAACATTATTAACTCAATTAGCTGCAGGTATGTTAGGAACATTATCTCAATTAGCAATTGGATTAAATATGTTAACTGAAAAAGAAGAAGCTTAAAAAAATAAAATAAAATAAATCGGAGGAAAATTAAAATGGCAAAATTAGATAAGCAAACATTTATTGAATCATTAAAAGAAATGACAATCCTTGAAATCAAGGAATTAGTAGACGCTATGAAGGAAGAGTTCGGAATTGATCCAACTGCAGTTGCTGCTGCACCTGCTGCTGCTGGAGCAGCTGCTGCTCAAGAGCAAACTGAGTTCGACGTAGTATTAAAGGATGCTGGAGCTGGAAAGATCGGAGTTATCAAAGTTGTTAAGGAAATCACAGGATTAGGATTAAAAGAAGCTAAGGACATCGTTGATGGAGCTCCTAAGGCTGTTAAAGAAAAAGTTAGCAAGGCTGAAGCTGAAGATATCAAGACTAAGCTTGAAGCTGCTGGTGCTACAGTAGAAATTAAGTAATAATAATAAAAGCTAAAGACCTGAGTTTTAAAGCTCAGGTTTTTGACCTTTAATTAATTATGAAAAATTATCATTATTATTCAGAAAAACAAGAGGATTTAAAAAGTAATCCTAATGACTTTACATTGTTCTTTAAGGAACATAAATTTATCTTTACAACAGATAATGGAGTTTTTTCTAAAAAATATCTAGATTTTGGTTCTCATACATTACTATCAGCATTTGAACCAAATGAAATTGATGCTCCTATTTTGGATGTTGGATGTGGTTATGGACCTCTTGGGATAGTTATATCAACTTTATATGAAAAAGAAGTCTTGATGGTTGATATAAACGAAAGAGCTATAGAGCTTACAAATAAAAATATAGTTTTAAATAATGCCAGCAAAGCTAAAGCACAAAAAAGCTATTTATACGATTCGTTAGATAAGAATATGAGATTTTCATCAATTGTTACTAATCCACCTATAAGAGCTGGTAAAAAAATTGTATTTGAAATATATGAAAAAGCCTATGATTATTTATGTGATGGTGGCGAGCTTTGGGTCGTTATTCAAAAAAAGCAAGGTGCATCATCATCTATGGACCATATTAAAGAGATTTTTGGAAATTGCGAAATAGTTTGTAAAAATAAAGGATATTATATTTTGAAAAGTGTTAAATAATGTTGACATTTTTACATGTGTGTGATATAATGCTAAAATGCTAGGAATAGCGTTTTGTGCTTTATAAAATGAAATAAAAATACGACATAAGGGGTGGCTTTATGAACAGTTACAAAACAGTAAACTATGGTAAGAAAGCATCTAGACGAAACTATTCAAAGGTTCGTACTGAGGTAGATCTTCCAAACCTAATTGAAATTCAAACTAAGTCTTTTCAAGAGTTTGTTGATAAAGGATTAGGAGAAATTTTTGAGGATATATCACCAATTACTTCATATAATGAGGACTTAAAGATTTATTTTGGTGAATATCATTTTGAAGACCCAAAGTATGGAATTGTTGAGTCTAAGTTAAGAGACACTAATTATTCTCGTGCTTTAAAGTGTAGGGTAAGATTAGAAAATTGTGCTACAGGTGCAGTATCTGAGGATGAAATCTTTATGGGAGATATTCCTTATATGACTCCTGTTGGTACATTTGTTATAAATGGAGCAGAGCGTGTTGTTATTAGCCAAATTGTACGTTCAGCAGGTGTATATTTCCGTAAGGAAGTAGATACAAAAAGCGGTGAATTAAGATATGCTGGTCAAGTTATTCCGACTCGTGGAGCATGGATTGAATTTGAAGCTGGACCAAGAGATATATGGTATGGTAAATTAGACCGTTCTAAGAAAATTCCAATCACTACATTACTTCGTGCTTTCGGTTTATCAACTGATAAGCAAATTATAGATTTATTCGGTGATAATATTAAAATTACTGAAACATTGAAGAAGGATACTGCTACTAATAGTGATGAAGGAGCTATTGAGGTTTATTCAAAGCTTCGTCAAGGTGAAAAGGTTCCTGCTGATGGTGCTCGTTCATACTTAGTATCACATTTATTTGATAATAAGAGATATGATTTACAAAAGGTAGGACGTTTTAAATATAATGTTAAGCTTGACGTTTTCGATAGAGCGAAGGGACATATTCTAGCTGAAAATATCATTGCTAAGGAAGATGTTTTTGATGATGAGACAGGAGAAATTTTATTCACAGAGGGTGAATTAATTGCTTCTGCTGGAGAATTAATTGTTGGTGACGTTTTAGCTAAGCTAAAGAAGGCTCGTTCTGTACTTAGAACTAAGATTGATTTAGGAGAAACTCTATGTGAGGATCCTTATTGTGAAATCTTAAATGTAGAGGTTGTTGAAAATGATCAATCTAAGATTGTAAAGATCATTGGTTCTGATCAAAGAGAAACTGCACTTCATATTACTATGTCAGATATTATTGCATCATTCAGCTATTATTTTAACTTAAATGATGGTGTTGGACGTTGTGATGATATTGACCATTTAGGAAATAGACGTCTTCGTTTAATTGGAGAACTATTAAAGAATCAATTTAGAATTGGTTTAGCTAAGCTTGAAAAGAATATTGTTGATAGAATGTCAACAATTGATATTCATGAGGCTACTCCAAAATCATTAGTAAATACTAAGCCACTTTCTTCTTCATTAAGAGAGTTCTTTGGGTCAAGCCAATTATCACAATTCATGGATCAAATTAACCCACTTGCTGAAATTACTCAAAAACGCCGTGTATCAGCATTAGGTACAGGAGGTATTGCACGTGATCGTGCAGGTGCCGAGGTTCGTGACGTACATGACTCTCACTATGGAAGAATGTGTCCAATTGAGACACCAGAAGGTCCTTCAATTGGTCTTATTACATCTCTTGCAACTTATGCAAAGGTTAATGAGTTTGGATTTATTGAAACTCCTTATTTAATTGCTAAGAGAGATGAAAATGGTAAAAAATATATTTCAGAGGAAATGGTTTATCTATCAGCAGATAAAGAAGAGGGAGTAGTTATTGCTTCAGCTTCTACTAAGCTAGATGATAAGGGATATATCCTTAATGAATATGAAGATGAAAATGGAAATACCGTTGTTCAACAAATTATTGGACGTATAAATGGTGAAACTTCTATCGTATCAGCTGATGATATTGATTATATGGACGTTTCTCCTAAGCAGGTTGTTTCAGTTGCTGCTGCATGTATTCCATTCCTAGAGCACGATGATGCGACTCGTGCACTAATGGGTGCAAACATGCAACGTCAAGCAGTTCCTATTATTGCTCCTGAAAGCCCAATTGTTGGTACTGGTATGGAATATAGAGCTGCTAAGGATTCTGGATCAGCATGTGTAGCAATATCTGATGGTGTTGTTGAATATGTTGATGCTAAGAAGATTGTTGTTAAAGAAACAACAGGAGACCTTAGAACTTATGAATTATATCAATTCTTACGTTCAAACTCTTCAACTACAATTTGGCAACGTCCAATTGTAAAGGTAGGAGAGGTTATTGAAAAGGGTGATGTTTTAGCAGATGGTCAATCAATGCAAAACGGAGAATTAGCTCTTGGACGTAACGTACGTGTAGGATTTATGACATGGGACGGATATAACTTTGAGGATGCCGTTATCATGAGTGAAAATATGGTAAAGAACGATGTTTATACTTCAGTTCATATTGATGAATATGAAATTGAATGTCGTGATACTAAGTTAGGTAAAGAAGAGTTTACAAGAGATATTCCTAACGTTGGTGAAGAAATGGTTAAATATCTTGACCAAAATGGAGTTATCGTTGTTGGTACAGAGGTTAAGGAAGGAGATATCCTTGTAGGTAAGGTTACTCCTAAGGGACAATCTGACCCAACTCCAGAAGAGAGATTATTAGCTGCTATCTTTGGAGAAAAGAGCCGTGAGGTTAGAGATACTTCATTACATGTTCCACATGGTGGAGGAGGAGTTGTTCGTTCAGTAGAACACTTTAAGAAATCTAATGGAGATGAATTAGCTCCAGGTGTAAATGAAGTAATTCGTGTATATATTGTTCAAAAGCGTAAAATATCAGAAGGAGATAAGATGGCTGGACGTCATGGTAATAAGGGTGTTATCTCTAATATATTACCAGTAGAGGATATGCCATACTCAGCAGATGGTAAGCCACTTGATATTATGCTTAATCCACAAGGAGTTCCAAGCCGTATGAATATTGGTCAAGTACTTGAGCTTCACTTAGGACTTGCAGCATCTAAGCTTGGTATTAAGGTTGCAACTCCAGTATTTGATGGTGCAACTCAAGCCGATCTAGATGGTATTCTAAAAGAGGCTGGATGTCCACTAGATGGAAAGATTCAATTATTCGATGGACGTAGTGGAGAGCCATTTGAGAATAGAATTAATGTTGGTATCATGTATATGATTAAGTTAAGCCACATGGTTGACGATAAGCTACATGCTCGTTCTGTTGGACCTTACACATTAGTTACTCAACAACCAATGGGTGGTAAGGCACAAAACGGAGGACAACGTTTTGGAGAAATGGAAGTTTGGGCTCTACAAGCATATGGAGCAGCTCATACATTACAAGAAATGTTAACAGTTAAGTCTGATGACATCGTTGGACGTAATAAGGTGTTCAGAGCAATCGTTGATGGAAAACCAATTCCTGAGGCATCTATTCCTGAATCATTTAGAGTATTAACACGTGAGTTCCAATCACTTGGACTTCATGTTGAATTAATCGCACAGGATGGAACAAATGAGGTTAATAAATCTTTAGTTGATCCAAATAGTGATGATTTTATTAGTAAATTTGGAATGTAGGAGGCGCGCTAATGAGTAAGAATTATAAATATATTAAAATTAGATTAGCATCTCCAGAAGAAATTCTATCTTGGTCTCATGGAGAGGTTAAAAAGCATGAAACAATTAATTATCGTACTTTAAAGCCAGAACCAGATGGATTATTCTGCGAAAAAATCTTCGGACCTACAAAGGATTATCAATGTGCTTGTGGTAAATCTAAGCGTAATGATATAAAGGGAAGAGTTTGTGAAAAATGTGGTGTTGAAATCACTGAATCTAAAGTTCGTCGTGAAAGAATGGGACATATTAAATTAGCAAGCCCAGTTGTTCATGCTTGGTTTTTAAGAAATAGCCCATCAAGATTAGCAATATTACTAGATCTTAAGGCTAAAGAGCTTGATGAAGTTGTTTATTTAGCATCTTATATTGTAACAAATCCAGGAAGTACAGATCTTAAGAAGAAACAAGTAATAAGCGAGGCAAAATATTCAGAATATTATTCTAAATATGGACGTAGCTTTGAAGCATTAACTGGTGCTGAAGCTATTAAGAAGCTATTACAAGAATTAGATTTAAAATCAGAAGTAGCTAAGCTACGTAAAGATCTTAATAATGCTTCTAAGCAAACTCGTGATAAGGCTATTAAGCGTCTTGAGGTATGTGAAGCATTCCTTAATTCAGATAATAAGCCTGAATGGATGATACTTGAAGTATTACCAGTTATTCCACCTGACATTAGACCAATGGTTCAATTAGATGGTGGTAGATTTGCTACAACAGATTTAAATGACTTATATCGTCGTATTTTAAATCGTAACAATCGTCTTAAGAAGCAATATGAACAAAACGCTCCTCATTTAATTACTAAAAATGAAAAGCGTATGCTTCAAGAAGCTGTAGACGCTTTAATTGATAATTCTAAGAGAGGACGTAAAAACCCTGATTCTAAGAATCGTCATTTAAAGAGCTTATCTGATATGCTTCGTGGTAAGCAAGGACGTTTCCGTCAAAACCTATTAGGAAAACGTGTTGATTACTCAGGACGTTCAGTTATCGTTGTAGGACCATTCTTAAAGATGTATCAATGTGGAATTCCTAAGGAAATGGCATTAACATTATTTAAGCCATTTGTTATCCGTGATTTAATTGGAACAGGTTTATCTATTAGTGCTGCAAAGAAGGCTTGCGAGCAACAACAGGATTCAGTATGGAAGATTCTTGAAAATGTTATTCGTGAACATCCAGTATTATTAAATAGAGCACCTACACTTCACCGTTTAGGAATTCAAGCTTTCGAGCCAATTTTAATTGAAGGTAAAGCAATTCGTCTTCACCCACTAGTTACAACAGCATTTAATGCTGACTTCGATGGAGACCAAATGGCTGTTCACGTACCTTTAAGTAATGAGGCTCAAGCAGAAGCAAGATTATTAATGCTTGCATCAAATAATATCCTAAATCCAAAGGATGGAAAACCAGTTGTTACTCCATCTCAGGATATGATATTAGGAAATTATTATTTAACATTAGAGCGTAAATATGATGCAGAGCTACAACCAAAAGAATTTAATGAAGGAACATTCTATACATGTAAGGATGCTGCTTATTTAGCATACAAGAATGATGAAATCACTCTTCATACACGTATCTTTGTTGATCCTTCATACTTACCATCTTCAAAGTTTGATGGTGTAGATACTAAGGGTAAATATTTATTTACTACTTTAGGAAAAATGATTTTTAATGAGATTTTACCTGAGGATTTCCCTTATGTAAATGAACCTACTGATGCAAACTTAAATGATAAGCTACCATCAAAATATTTAATGAAACCAAGTGAAGAAGCATATAATGAAATGCTTTCTCATGATGAGGTTGCACCTTTCAATAAGAAATTTATTGCAAAAATAATCGCAAGAGTATTTAAATGTCATCAAATGACTGAAACATCAAAGATGCTAGATAGACTAAAGGATTTAGGATTCTATTATTCAACAGTTTCAGGAATTACAATCAGTGCTGCTGACGTTGCTGTTTATGACAAGAAGGATGAAATGATTGTTAAAGGTGATAAGGAAGTTGAACATATTAAGCAAATGTTTGATATGGGACTTGTTACTGATAAGGAACGTTCTAAGCTAGTTGCTGGCGTATGGAAGAAAATTCGTGATGACATTGAAGAAGGACTATGGAAGGTATTACAAAGCCAAAAGGATAACCATATCTTCATGATGGCTGATTCAGGATCACGTGGATCTCGTTCTAACTTCGCACAATTAGCCGGAATGCGTGGACTAATGAATAACCCAACAGGAGACGTTATTGAGGTTCCAGTAAAGGCAAACTTCAAGGAAGGATTAACCGTATCAGAATTCTTCATTAGTACCCATGGTGCTCGTAAGGGATCAACAGATACTGCCTTAAAGACAGCTCAATCTGGATATTTAACACGTCGTTTAGTTGATGTTTCACAGGATGTTATTGTTTCACAAGAGGATTGTGGAACTGAAAAAGGATTCTATGTATCTGAAATCAAGGATGCTGAAGGTAAGAAGGTTGTAGGACTTTCTGAACGTATCATTGGACGTTTCTTAGCTAAAGATGTAATTAATCCAAAAACTGGAGAAGTTATGGCTAAGCGTAATGAAATTCCAAATGAGGATTTAGCTAAGGAAATTGAGGATGCTGGTGTAACATCAGTTTGCATTCGTTCAAATATTACATGTAATTCTAAATTCGGTGTATGTATGAAGTGTTATGGTCGTAACCTTGCAACTAACAAGATTGTAGAGGTTGGTGAGGCTGTAGGTACCGTTGCTGCTCAATCAATCGGTGAGCCAGGTACTCAGTTAACAATGCGTACATTCCACAGTGGAGGAGTTGCTTCAACTGCCGATATCACTCAAGGTCTTCCACGTGTTGAGGAGTTATTCGAAGCACGTAATCCAAAAGGAAAGGCTCAATTATCTGAAATTGATGGTACTGTTGTTTCTATCGAAGCTACAAAGGCTGGTCAAGTTATCACAATTGAAGGAGAAACTGAGACTAAGACTTATACAGTTGATATGACTTCTAACCTTTTAGTTCAAGTTGGAGATGTAATTAAGCGTGGTACTCAATTAATGAGTGGTTCAATTGCTCCAAGAGAGTTATTACGTATTTGTGATGCAACTGCTGTTCAAAAATATATCATTGAAGAGGTTCAAAAGGTATATCGTTCACAAGGAGTTGAAATTTCTGATAAGCATATCGAAATTATCGTTCGTCAAATGATGAGAAAGCTTCGTGTTGAAAAAGAAGGAAGCACTAAGTTAATTCCAGGACGCGATATCTTCATTAATGATTATAAGGCTGAATGTAAGAAAGTAATTGAAAACGGTGGTACTTTACCAATCGCAAAACAATTATTACTAGGAATTACAAAAGCAGCTCTTGCTTCAAATTCATTCCTTTCAGCCGCATCATTCCAGGAAACAACTCGTATCTTAACTGATGCTGCTATTCGTGGTAAGGAAGATTACTTATTCGGATTAAAGGAAAATATCATTATTGGTGGATTAATCCCTGCTGGTACAGGAACACTTATGGAGGAATCTTTTGAGTGTGAACATAAGCCAGTTGAGGAAGCTGAAGATTCTCTAGAAGAGGAAGAAAATAATGATATGGTTGTTGAAACAACTGATGAAGAGCTAGAGGATGAAGACATCATTGATGATGAAGTTTCAGATGAAAATCTAGAGTAATAAATTAAAGTATATCACTTAAAAAGTGGTATACTTTTTTATATTTTATTAAAATAATGATATAATACTTGTATAGAATAAATATAAGGATGGATAAAATGAAGTTTTTAAAAAGGTTTTTAATTGTAATAGGAATTATATTAATTGTTTTAATAGTATTTATTTTTGCTTTTGATAAAAGAATACCAATAAAAATGGTTCAAAATCAAATTGATGCTAGGCTTTCATATCAGCTAAAAGGCTTCGATGATATTAATAATAGTAGTGATTTGGCAGTAACGAGAACTCATGAATCAACTTATTATGTTTATTTAAATGATATTACAAATACTACAAATAGTAATTATGAATCAACATTTAGTAAAACTGGTAAGGATGATAATATATTAATATCATATTCAAAGACTCCAGGTGGAAATAATAACACAACTACATATTTTAAAGAGGATGATAAATTTATTATAAGCAATGGTACAACTAAGCAAGAAAGTTTAGAAATACTTTGGAAGGCAGAAATATATACTAGTCTTCTTCTTGTATTACCACTTGAAAGTGATGGTTCACTTATAGATTGTGATATTTTTAAGGAAAATATTACTTCAGTTAAGCAAAAAGGCGTTAATATATCAGTTTACTCTACGTATGAAAATACAGATTATATATTGAAATATAACTATTTTTCTAAAAGAATTGTAGAATATAAAATAGAAGTTACTGAATATGATTCAGAAAATAGAATTACCTCTAGGGTCACTGATATTTATAAATTTTCTAAAGGTGGAAAATAAGATATTGAAAAAAATATCTAGTTATTATATAATTATTATGTCGTTGATAAAGGATACGATATATAGAATTATTTTTTAGAGATAATGCGGTAGGTGAAAGCATTAATTTAATCTATATGTTACTCCCTTTGTAGATAAATAGAGGAAATGCTATTTCGTATGCTTGCGTTAAAAGCTTAAATGAGTGCTAGATTTATCTAGAACTAGGGTGGTACCACGGTTTGAACGTCCTTAGATTTTCTAAGGACTTTTTTTATTTTATAGGAGGAAAATTATGATAAGAATTACATTTAAGGATGGAAGTATTAAGGATTATAATGAAGGTATAATGCCTATTGAAATCGCAAAAGAAATATCACCATCACTTGCAAAAAAGTGTGTTGCAGCAAAAGTTAATGGTGAGCTTATTAATTTATGTGACCCTATTAATGAGAATAGTGCATTAGAGCTTATAACAACTGAAGATAAGGAAGCATTTGAAATCTTAAATCACTCTACAGCTCATCTACTTGCTCAAGCAGTTGGTAGATTATTTAAGGGTGCTAAGTTTGGAGTCGGTCCTGATATTGAAGAAGGATTCTATTATGACTTTGATTTAGGAGATTATACCTTAAAGCCTGAGGATTTAGTTAAGATCGAAGATGAAATGAAAAAAATCTCTAAAGAAAATATTAAGATTACTCACTATAAGGCTACAAAAGAGGAAGCCCTTCAATTATTTAAGGATGATGAATATAAAAAAGAATTAACATTAGCTATTGATGATGATTTAGTTAATATATATGTTCAAGGAGATCATACTGAAGTTTGTAGAGGACCTCATGTTATTTCAACAAGTGTTATTAAAAATTTTAAGCTTTTAAGTATTGCTGGAGCTTACTGGAGAGGTAACAGTGATAATAAGATGTTAACACGTATATATGGAACATCTTGGTTTACAAAAGAGGATTTAGAGAAGCATTTATTTAATTTAGAGGAACGTAAGAAAAGAGATCACAAAAAGCTAGGACGTGAGCTTGGATTATTTATGATTAGTGAATATGGTCCTGGTCTTCCTTTCTGGCTACCAAAAGGATATCAATTACGTCGTACACTAGAGAATTTCTGGTTAAAGCTTCATAAGGAAAGAGGATATCAAACTATTAATACTCCTATTATGCTTAATAGAGAGCTATGGGAAACATCAGGACACTGGGATCACTATAAAGAGGATATGTTTACTATTGATGTAGAAGATGGAACATATGCAGTAAAGCCTATGAACTGTCCTGGAGCTATATTAGTATATAAGAATGATCTACATTCATATAAGGATCTACCACTTCGTTATTCAGAATTAGGTAATGTTCATAGATATGAGGCTTCAGGAGCTTTAAATGGTTTATTTAGAGTTAGAGGATTCACACAAGATGATGCTCATATTTTATTAAGAGAAGATCAAGTTGGTGAAGAAGTTGCACGTATTCTAGAGCTATATGATTATGTATATAGTGTGTTTGGATTAGATTATTCAATTGAGCTTTCTACTAGACCAGAGGATAACTATATTGGAGATATAGCTGTATGGGATGAAGCTGAGGCTGCTCTTGAGAAAGCCTGCTTAGCTACAGGACATAACTTCAAAATCAATCCAGGAGATGGAGCATTCTATGGACCTAAGCTTGACTTTAAGCTTAAGGATTCAATGAACCGTATATGGCAATGTGGTACTGTTCAATTAGATATGCAATTACCAGGAAGATTTAATTGTACATATGTTGCTGAGGATGGAACTAAGAAAACTCCAGTTATGATTCATAGAGCATGCTTTGGTTCTCTTGAGCGTTTCATTGGTATTATAACTGAAAACTGTGCAGGAGCATTCCCAACATGGTTAACACCTGTACAAGTTAAGATTATCCCAGTCTCTTTAGAACGTCATATGGATTACTGTAAATCATTAAATGAAACATTTAATAAGTATGACATTAGATTTGAAAATGATTATCGTGAGGAAAAGCTTGGATATAAGATTAGAGAAGCGCAAACTCAAAAGATACCTTATACATTAGTAATTGGAGATAATGAAATTGCTAATAATACCGTTACATATCGTAAGTATGGTTCACAAGAACAGGTTACTGTAACAATTGATGAATTTGTTAACATCATTTTAGATTGTAATAAAAATCTTAAATAATAAAAATCCTAGCTTTGCTGGGATTTTTATACTACTTAAAGGAGGATTCTATGAGTAAATATATTATGACCATTGATCAAGGTACAACATCTTCAAGAGTTATACTTTTTGACTCAAGAGCTAATATCATTTTTAATGCATCACACCCAGTAAAACAAATATATAAAGCCGATACATATGTTGAGCATGATGCAATGGAAATATATGAGGATGTTGTTGAGTTAGTACTTAAAGCATTAAATGAAACTAATATTGATTATGCTGATATAATAGGCGTTGGAATAACTAATCAAAGAGAAACAACAGTTTTATGGGATAAAAGAACTGGAAAACCCATTTATAATGCAATAGTATGGCAATCTAAACAATCTAATTATATATGTGAAAAGTGGACTAAAGCTGGATATAATGATATTGTAAGAGAAAAAACTGGACTTATAATTAATCCATATTTTAGTGCCTCTAAAATTAGATATATATTGGATAATGTAGAAGGTGCTTCAAAAATGATGGAGGATGGGAATCTACTTTTTGGTACAATTGATTCATGGCTTATTTATAAGCTAACAGGTAAGCATGTAACAGATATTACAAATGCATCTAGAACGCTCTTATTTAATATTTTTGATTTAAAATGGGATCAAGAGCTGTTAGATTTATTTAAAATTAATAAAAATATATTACCTAAGGTTGTTGATTGTAATAATTCTATTGGAACTATTTTAGAACCTAGAATAAAGAATATATGTAATTTAGAAATATGTGGATTAGCAGGCGATCAGCAATCATCCTTAATTGGTCATACTTGCTTAAATAAGGGTAATTTAAAGATTACATATGGTACTGGTAGCTTTATGCTTTTAAATACAGGAGATAAACCGTTTATGTCAAAGCATGGACTACTTACTACTATAGGCTACAGTATAGATGGTAATATAGCTTATGCTCTTGAAGGTAGTGTCTTTGTGGCTGGTAGTGCCTTTCAATTTATAAAAGAGAATTTAGAAATAATAAAAAGCTTTGATGATGAAGAATTTAATAATCTAAATTCAAATGGTGTGGTTTTTGTTCCAGCCTTGACAGGACTTGGTGCACCTTATTGGGATTCAGAGGTTAAGGGAGCTATTTTTGGACTTACAAGATCAACAACTAAAGCTCAAATAGCTAGAGCTACTATCGAAGGAGTTGCTCATCTAAATAAGGATGTTCTAGATTCTATGATAGAAGATACTAATATAACTTTAGATAGTATTAGTGTAGATGGTGGTGCCTCTAAAAATAAATATTTAATGCAATATGAGGCTAATATTATGGCTCATCCAATAAAAACCTTATCTACAAGTGAGGCAACAAGCTTAGGAGTATTTTACTTGGTTGGTATAAATAGAGGACTATTTAAAAATTTAGAAGATATTAAAAAATTATATAAAGCTGTTAATATTTATGAAGTAGAAGATATTAATTTAGAAGAAAAACAAAAAGTATGGAAAAATGCTTTAAATGCTTGTAGGATGTTTAAATAGATATTAATTATAAATTCTTGTATTCTAAGCAAAATAATAATATAATATTTTTGGATTAATGAGTGAAGGAAGTGATTGGAATGGAATCGAGTAGTAAAAATAAAGGTTTAGTTGAATATCCATCCAATCCGAGGGATATTCTCTTTTAGAATAATAAAAAAAGGAGAATTATCATGAATGAATTATGTCAAGAAATTAAAGAACTAATTTTATCAGATTTAACAAAAGAAGAGCTATTATATAAGCTTAGTGAT
>JBJEFR010000064.1:0-32182 GCA_051874255.1 Anaeroplasmataceae bacterium | reverse complement strand
CTCAAACCAAAAAGAAAAGACTGTCAACATTTTTACTTTGTCAACAGTCTGAAATCCCTAAAATCTTAGGGATTTATTATTTCTACTTCAAAACACACTTATAAGCCATATCAATAAATTTTTCAGAATCAAGTGATGCTCCCCCTACTAAGGCTCCATCAATATCATCCTCATCTACTAAAGCTTCAATATTATTTGGTGTTACAGACCCACCATAAAGAATTCTAATCTTATTAGCAATTTCTTCATTATAAAGCTTTGAAATGACATTTCTTATCAATTTACATTTTTCATTAGCAATAGCTGGCGTTGCAGTTTTACCTGTACCAACTGCCCATATTGGCTCATATGCTAGAATAACATCATCCATTTGAGTTGAAGCTACACCCTTAAGAGCTGCCTCAACTTGGTTATGTATAATTTGATCTGTATCATGATGAAGATATTGTTCCTCTGTTTCTCCAAAGCAAATTACAGGTCTTAATCCATAAGTTAGTGCAGAAATCACCTTTTTATTAACATCAAGGTCAGTTTCTCCAAAATAACGACGGCGTTCATTATGTCCTATTAAAACATGATTAACTCCAATAGACTTTAACATAAGGGGTGATATTTCTCCGGTATAAGCACCGAATTCAGCATAATGCATATTTTGAGCCCCAATTTCTAAATTAGATCCTTGTCTTTTGACAAGAGAAACTAAAAGGAAAGCAGGAGGAAAAATAATTGACTCTACATCTTTCTTATCAGGAAGCTTATCATTAACCTCAAAAATAAATTTCAAAGCCTCATCATAAGTTTTATACATTTTCCAGTTTCCTGCCATTATAGGTTTTCTCATAGCATTCCACCTCAATTAATTTTTATATTATATTACTTATTATTTTTCTAAAATTTCAGAAATATCGTTAATTGCAGCTTCAGCCTCTTCACCAGTCGCAACAATTCTAACATTTTCTCCTGATGGGATAGCAAGTGACATTAATCCTAAAATAGATTTAACATCAACTACCTTATCATTATAATATAGATTAATATCTACATCATATTTTGATGCAGCTTGAACAACCTTTGCTGCTAGGCTAGCATGTAACCCCACTGTACTTTTTACAATAACTGTCTTTTCCATAACTTTTCCTCCTGTTTATTTAATAAACTTTAATTATTTATCATTAATACAAGCAACACCTGGAAGTGTTTTACCCTCTAGATACTCTAAAGAAGCTCCTCCACCTGTTGAAATATGTGATACCTTAGAAGCATATCCAAATTGGATTGCAGCTGCAGCACTATCTCCACCACCAACAATTGTTATACAATCTTTAAGTGATGAAATTGCCTCACAAACTCCAATTGTACCCTTGGCATAATTAGACATTTCAAATACACCCATAGGTCCATTCCATACAACTGTCTTCGCAGTAGCTAGGATTTCATTAAACTCTTTTAATGTAGCTTCTCCAATGTCTAGACCCATCTTATCATCTTCAATATCCTTAACATTTACTGTCTTAAATGGAGTATCATTGCTAAACTCTGTTGTTACTACTGTATCAACTGGTAAAACAATCTTTCCATTAGCCTTTGTTAATAATTCCTTAGCTAATTCAACCTTATCATCTTCGCATTTACTCTTACCAACATTATATCCTAATGCCTTTAAGAAAGTAAACATCATTCCTCCACCTACAAGGATTTTATCAGCCTTATCGATTAAGCTTTCAATTACACCAATCTTATCGCTTACCTTAGATCCTCCAAGGATTGCAACAAATGGTCTAACTGGGTTATCTACAGCTCCACCAATAAATTTAATTTCCTTTTCTAATAGGAATCCTGCTGCTGTTTCACTAATATTTGAAGCAATTCCAACATTTGAAGCTGCAGCTCTATGTGCTGTACCAAATGCATCATTTACAAATACATCACCAAGGCTAGCCCAATATGCACCTAACTCAGGATCATTTTTAGATTCCTTCTTTGTTTCCTTATTTGCTTCAATATCAAAATCCTCATAACGAGTATTTTGGAACATAAGGATTTCTCCATCCTTCATTGCAGCAATCGCATTCTCAAGTTCACTACCACGAGTTGCATTAATGAAGGTAACCTTCTTACCAATAAGCTCTTCTAAACGCTTTGCAACTGGTTCAATATTATTCTTTTCAATATCAGCTGCCTCTTTAACACGTCCTAGATGAGAAAATACAATAGCCTTTCCACCATTATTGATAACATATTCAATAGTTGGTAAAGCCTCTCTAATACGATTATCATCTGTGATTATACCATTCTTCATTGGAACGTTAAAATCAACACGCATTAATACTTTTTTTCCTTTAACATTTAAATCTGTAACTATTTTTTTTGCCATTTGAAATCAATTCCTTCCATATTTCTTTTGACTTTATCCAAGGTAATTATAACATTATATACACCAATATTCAAATAAAAATTATTTATACAAACTGAAAACGTATTTCATTCAATAATATTCACTTCTTTTTTTTAAATAGTTATCTATTTCAAAAGACATTTTAAAATATTTTGTAAACAATTTATAAGAAACATTTAGTAATAAATAATCACCACTCTTAAATATAATATGAACTTTATTACCATTATATGCAAATGACCATATTTCATAATAATTGATATAATAATTATTTATTTTAAATAATAACGTATTATTGTTTATTTGAATCGGAATATTATACTTCATATTTAATTTTTTTCTTACCAGCTTCAAATATGCCTTTATATCAACTAAATTATAAGAGGCTATATAATTTATTACCTTTTTATATCCACAATACCTTTCTATTCCACTTGTTGTATAAATATTACTATATTCATCCAAATCTATAATATAATTTATCATAATCTTTATAAAAAAATCACCCTTTTCGGGTGATTTATATTATTTATTATCTTTTAAATTAATATTATCTTCAGTTTCTGCATCAAAGAAATGACACTTGTTCATATCAAGAACTAGCTTCATCTGTGAACCAAAGGTAATATCGTCACGAGCAGGAACTGCTGCGATAACGTTAGCTCCAGAAATAGTAGAATAAACGTTAGTTTCAGCTCCTAATAATTCTGCCATATCAACTGTAACATCTAATACTGCATTTGGATATGTTTCGAAGAATATAGGCTCTTGATCATCATGAATATCCTCAGGACGAATTCCTAACATAACCTTCTTACCAATGTAATCATGCTTCTTTAATAATTCAACCTTACCAAATGGAATTTCAATAGTATATACTCCGTCCTCAGTTGTGAAGTTTCCTTTTTCATCAACAACACCTGGAATAAAGTTCATTGGAGGTGTTCCGATGAATCCTGCAACGAACATATTTACTGGGTTATGGTAAATAAGTGATGGGCTACCAACTTGTTGAATATATCCATCCTTCATTACAACAATACGAGATGCCATTGTCATGGCCTCAATTTGGTCATGTGTTACGTAGATAGTTGTAGCTCCTAATCTCTTATGAAGCTTTAAGATTTCTCCACGAGTTGAAGCACGAAGCTTAGCATCTAGATTTGATAGAGGCTCATCCATTAAGAATACATCTGCCTCACGAACAATCGCACGTCCTAACGCAACACGTTGACGTTGTCCTCCAGATAATGCCTTTGGTTTTCTCTTTAAATATGGATCAAGACCAAGAATTGCAGAAGCATTTTTAACTCTCTTATCGATCTCATCTTCATCCATACGACGTAATCTTAAACCAAATGCCATATTTTCATAAACTGTCATATGTGGGTATAATGCGTAGCTTTGGAAAACCATCGCAATTCCACGATCCTTAGGGTTAACATCATTCATTAACTTTCCGTTAATATATAATTCTCCTAATGTAATATCCTCAAGACCTGCAATCATACGTAATGTAGTTGATTTTCCACATCCAGATGGTCCTACAAATACGATAAATTCCTTATCATCAATCTCTAAATTGAAATCGAAAACTGCTTGAACTCCATTAGGATATACTTTATTAATATTTTGTAAACTTAAAGTAGCCATTTTTGAATCCTCCTACTAGCTAATTTCATACATATTAATTTTAACAAAATAATACAAAAAAAAGAATGTGCAATTTGCACAATTCTTATTTTTTTAATATATGATATATAATCATAGCATCTTTAAATTTTTTTACATTATATCCTGTTATATCATTAAACTTATCTATTTTATTAATTAGTGTATTTCTATGTAAATAAAGTATATTAGCTGTCTTAGTTGTATTCATATCATTTTCAATAAAAACCTTTATACATTCTAGCATATTTTTATCTTGAGATAATGATTTAAAAACCACTTTATCTAAATTATCTATTTTTCCATTTAATACTAAATGTAGTAAGAATTCTTCTTCTTTATAAATTGATTCACTAAGTTCACTTTGAATAAAATAATCTTTTATAATTTCATAGGATATCATTAGATAATCATTATCATAGGAATTAGAAAGCACTACTTTAACATTTTTATCTAATTCTCCAATTAACGATAATAATCCATCATACACCAGTTCCCTATCATCTAAACTATAGAATATAGATATTATATTATTACTTTCCTCTATTTTTATATCATTACCTAAAAATCCTTTAAAAAAATCTACAAGATAAGGAGATAATATAGACTCTTGGCTTTTTATGAGTATAAATTTATTAATCATAAATAATATCTCCTTTCTTTAATTTATTATATCTTTTTTTAATTACATTTTAAAGACTTACTTTTTAATATTACTTATTTCTAATATACTACCATCTAATTTATCTTTAATCATCTTCTTTTTAATAATACTATATTTAATAAGCTCATCTATAACATGATTGAAATCATCAAATAAATAATATGAAAGACCACCTGGAATATTATTTATTTCATTTAAATAGATTATATCATCTTGTACCATAAAATCGATTCTTACAATACCATTCATATCTAATATTTCATATACTTGCTTTGAAATATCTTCTATTCTTTTGACTAAATCCTTATTTTTTAAATAATGATAATTCTTATTTTTATTATTATTTACATATTTTTCATTAAAAGTATAAAATTCCTTTTTAAAAGAAACCTTAGCTATATTACTACAATATATTTTATCGGTTTTATATAAAGCGATATTATACTCGTCATAATTAGTTAATAATTTTTCTATAACTAATTTATTGTCATATATTAATGAACTCGCAACCTTATCTAAAAATTCATCATCACTGTGAGCTATTTCAATACCTATTGATGATCCAAGCCTTGCAGGCTTAATTATACAAGGTGTATATGGTGACCTCTTTTTATTATAATAATCCTTATTTGTATATATAATCTTATCAACCTGATTAATACCATAATCCTTTAATATTTGGTATGTATATGCTTTATCAGTTGCAATAACACTTGCATACATATCGCTTCCAATATAATTAATATTATAGTATTCCATTAAAGCAGCCGCCATTCCATCCTCACCATTAATACCATGATTTAGAATAATCATAGTATCTATTAGGGTAATTTTCTTTTTAATGCTAAATCCATAATTAACAAAGCTAGCTCTAACTAATGAAGAATAATTACTATTTTTAAATGAATCTAGTGTCATATTATTAGCTAGATATAAATTACCCTCTTTATCTAAATACAAAACATAAATATTATATTCATTCAATAATTCTTTTATTTGAAGCATAGATAAAACAGATATATCATGCTCAGTGCTTTTACCACCACACAAAATTCCAATATTTATCATTTTAAAATCCCTTTCTATAAATATCAGGTAAATCATTTTCAATAAGTAAAGCAATAGGCTTTCTTTTTGCTATCTTATTTACTATTTTCATAGCCTCTTTAAAACTATTAATTATATAAACATTAACATTACCCACTAAATATTTATATGCATCTTTTGTCTCGTGATAACCTATTAATAAGACAAGATTACATTTATCAATCATCTCATCATAATAGCTAGTACTATCTATTTTCATTTCAACAAATAGGGGTGTTATTAATATTTTATATTTTTTATAGGTATTAAGTACTCTCAATGCTTCAATTGCCCCTGTTAAATTAGAATTGAAGCCGTCATTTATTATTGTTAAGTTATTATATTCCTTAATCTCTAATCTTGAGTTATAGTTTGATATTTTATTTAAGCCTTCTTTTATTTTATTACTATCTATTCCTAAAATTATCATAGCAATTATACAGGCTGTCATATTTAAATAATTAAATTTACCTTTAATATTAGAGTGATAAGTATCATAATATTCATTATTAAAATATAACTCAAAGCTATTATCATCTATTTCTTTTATTCTATATAATCCATAATGTATTCCATATCCAATAATTTTATTTTTATAATTATAATTTCTTAAATATTCATTTTCTATATTTACAATACTTATTCCTTTAACCATATCAGAAGCCTTACATTTTTCATTTAAGATATTATTTATATTCTTAAAGCTATCTAAATGCATATTACCTACTTCTGTAATGATGGTAATATTAGGATTTATAAGCTTCATTAAATACTCAATATCACCTGTTTTGGTAGCTCCCATTTCAAAAATAATAATATTATATTTATTAATGTTATTACTATTTATTATCTTAGCTATTCCTAATGGTGTATTATAGCTTTTAGGCATTACTAGGGTTGGATAAATATTTTTTAAAAGCTCATATAATATATGCTTAGTGGTAGTCTTACCGTATGATCCTGTTATAGCTATTTTTATCCCCTTATAATTATTAAGCTTAAGCTTACATTCTCTTATATAATGATTTGATATCATTTCCTCTAGCTTACTCATTAAAAGTAAAACTAATATAGCTATATATTCAAATAAAATTAATATAGGTGGATATATAATTAAAATAATTAGAATTACCAATATTCCTATTAATCTTTTTATTCTATTGGTAATACATAACCTGACCTTACGCTTTAAATAAAATAGTCCATATATATCTATTAATATATATGATAAAATTTGTACTTTAGTTAGTATTAAAGAAACTATAGCTATAATAAGTGGTACTAAATCTAAATATAAAAAATTTCTTAGCATATATTTTAAATATGGCTTTATCTGATAATGAGATTGTTGATATATTCTTAATATTAAAATACCTTTGAAAATAAAATATGGTATTAATAACAGCTTATACATCTATATCACATTCTAAAAAATATAATATAACTCTCATAAAATATAAATATTCATCTATAAAAGGAAAATGTCCTGCATCTTTTATAACAACTATTCCACTATCTTTAATATTATCCTTCATTATTAACATATCATCATATGGAATATCCTTGTCATTACTTCCCCATATTAATAATGTTGGACATTTTATTTTATATAAAATATCTGATAAATCAGTATTTACAGCATCCACAAGCATAATTTTATGAATTGGAGAGGCTAATTTATAATCTTTTGAGCCTAAAGGTAATTTTATATGAAGCTTTTTAAAGAACTTATAAATACCAACCCTTTTCTTATGATTATGTTTTATACCAGCACTATCAACTAATATAAGCTTTTTAACATCATACATAGATGCATAATTAATAGCTATTCTACCACCATAGCTATGAGCTATTATTATTGGACTTTGTATTTTTAATGCAATTAAAAACTTATATAAAATATTAGTTACCTCATTTATGTTGTAAGGTTTATCAATTTTAGTATCTCCAAAGCCTGGAAGATCTAATTTTATTATTTTAAATCCATCAAGTCCTCTTATAACATTATTCCAGATTTCCTTATTTGAACCCCATCCATGAAGAAATACTATATTTTCACCAGTTCCATTTATCTCATAAGAAATATTTATATCGTCAATTTTTATAAACATACTATCCCCCACTTAAATAATATGAAAAAAATGGGAAAATATGTAGTTTTCCCATTCATGTTGTTTAATATTAAGTTTATTTATCCAATAGATCCTGACATTTCTAGCTTTATTAATCTATTTAACTCAACAGCATATTCCATTGGAAGCTCTGTTGAGAATGGCTCAATAAATCCCATAACAATCATTTCTGTAGCCTCAGCTTCAGTAAGTCCTCTACTCATTAAATAGAATAATTGTTCCTCGTTTACCTTACTTACTGTTGCCTCATGCTCGATATACATATTAGGATTAGCTCCACTATTAGTAGGAATTGTATCACTTGTTGATATTCCATCAAGAATCAAGGTATCGCATTCAACGTGGCTTCTTGCGCCTGAAGCATTAGGACCACATGATACTAAACCGCGATAGTTAACCTTTCCTCCACCTCTACATATAGATTTAGAGATAATTGTTGAGGTACTACCCTCTCCTAAATGAATCATTTTAGCACCAGTATCTTGGTATTGTCCTTCACCCGCAAAAGCTATTGATACCGTTGTACCCTTGGAATTCTTTCCCTTTAAAATACAAGCAGGATATTTCATATTAATACCTGAACCAATATTTCCATCTATCCATTCCATATGACCATTTTCTTCAACTAGCGTTCTTTTTGTAACTAAATTAACGATATTATTCGCCCAGTTTTGAACAGTTGAATAACGACAATGAGCATCCTTTTTAACATATATTTCTACTACAGCAGCATGCAAAGAATCCTTTGAATATTGAGGTGCAGTACATCCCTCAACATAATGAATTGAAGCACCCTCATCAACTATAATAAGAGTTCGTTCAAATTGTCCCATTTTTTCAGAATTAATTCTAAAATAGGATTGAACTGGCTTTTCAACCTTAACACCCTTTGGTACATAAATAACACTACCTCCGCTCCAAACAGCGCTATTTAAGGCAGCATATTTATTATCAGATGCGGGAACGATTTTACCCATATATTCCTTCATAAGCTCTGGATACTTTTTTAAAGCGGTATCTGTGTCGGTAAATATTACCCCTTGTTCCTCTAGCTCAACTAAATTTTTATGATATACAACCTCTGATTCAAACTGATTAGATACACCTGTAAAGTATTTAGCTTCACTTTCAGGTATTCCAAGCTTATCGAAGGTTTCCTTTATTTCCTGTGGAACCTCTTCCCAATCACTCGCAGTATTTTTAGTAGATTTAATATAATAGGTATACTCATTAAAATCAATACCACTTAAATCAGGTCCCCATTTAGGATTTTCAAGTCGTAGAAATTGTTCATAAGCCTTTAATCTAAACTCAAGCATCCAATCAGGCTCATTCTTAGTTTTACTTATAAATCTAATAACATCCTCATTTAATCCTTTTCCTGAATCTATTACTGATTTGGTTTCAGTTTTAAATCCGTACTTATAATCTCCAATAAATTCTTTATCTTTATTTTCCACTTTCATCACTCACTTCATTAATAGCTTTCTCAATAGCCTTCCATGATAAGGTTGCACATTTAATACGAGCAGGAAATTGGCTAACGCCCTTATACGCAATAGCCTCTCCTAGCTTTTCTTCAATATCCTCGCTTATTTCCTCTCCCTTAATCATTTCATAAAATCCATTAATAAGCTTATCTGCTTCTTCAACACTAAGTCCCTTTAAGGTTTCAGACATTACTGATGCACTTGAACAACAAATTGAACAGCCATGTCCATCATGAGAAATATCAGTAATTATTCCATCCTCAATTTTAATAGAAACATTCATATCATCTCCACAGGATGGATTATTTAAATGTATAGGGTGATATCCAATTTCTTGTTTCAAACCCTTGTTTTTAGGGTTTTTGTAATGATCCATAATTACTGCCTTATATAATTGTTCAATATTATGACTATTCATATTTTTTGTCCTCCTAGAAGCTTAAGAAAAAATCACGAGCTTCTTTTACACTATTAACTAAATTATCAACATCCTCCATCGTATTATAAAAATAGAAGGAAGCTCTTGTTGTTGAAATTTGTCCAAGCCATGCTGTAATAAGCTGTGCACAGTGATGACCAGCTCTAATACATACGCCATTTTTATCATATACACTAGCAGCATCATGAGGATGAACACCTTTAATATTAAAGGCTACTACTCCTGTTTCAGCTGTCATATTATATACCTCTACACCTTCAAGTAAAGAAAGTTTTTTTCTTGCCTCTTTAGCAAGTAGATTCTCATATGAGGCTATTTCATCTAAGCCTATTTTACTTAAATATTCTACAGCCTCACCAAGCCCTATAGCTCCAGCTATAATAGGTGTACCCGTTTCAAATTTATATGGGACCTCCTTATATGTTTGACTATCCTTACAAACGATATCAGCCATATCCCCACCAAATTCAATTGGGTCCATTTTCTCTAACAATTCCTTTTTACCATATAAAACACCAATCCCGGTTGGTCCACACATCTTATGTCCTGAAAATGATAAGAAATCACAATCTAGCTCTTTTACATCTATCTTCATATGAGGAACTGCTTGTGCACCATCTACTGATACTATTATTCCTCTTTCATGACAAATATCGATTATTTCTTTAATTGGCGTAATATAACCCATTACATTACTAACATATGTTAAGGCAACTACCTTAGTATTCTTTGTCAAAACACTCTTAAATGCCTCAACAGTAATTCTTCCCTCTTCATTTAGAGGAACATATTTAATAGTAGCCTTTTTTACCTTCGCAACATTAAACCAAGGCATATGGCTTGAATGATGTTCAAGCTCTGAGGTTATTATTTCATCACCCTCATTAATAAATTTCATTCCATATGACATCGCAACCAAATTTAAGGAAGCTGATGCCCCTCTTGTAAATACTATTTCTTCAAATTTAGCGTTTATAAATTTAGCTATTTTATTTCTAGCATCCTCATATAAATCAGTTGCCTCATAACTTAGATTATAAACTCCTCTATGAACATTAACACCTAAATTATTATAATAATAATCTATTTTATCTATTACACATTTAGGCTTTAGGCTTGAAGCTGCACTATCTAAATATGATAAATTAGGATTATTCTTAAGTACTGGGAAATTTTCTTTTATTTCATTAATATTTAACACATTAATCACCTAACAATTTTGAAATATTTTGTTTTATCTCTTCTTTTAATTTAATATCTAAAACCTTTGAAAGTATTGGATCAACGAGTCCATCTAATATAAGAATAAATGCTTCCTTTTTAGTTAATCCTCTACTCATTAAATAAAAAAGCTCGGCATCAGACATTTTACCAATTGTTGCGCCATGATATGCCTTAACATCATATTCATCAATAAGTAAAATTGGTCTTGATGTAACCTTGGATTTTTCCCCAACAATAACACCCTTACTTAATTGTCTACAATCACATCCATTGTTTCCCTTTGCGACAAATCCAGTAGTATTAAATAATATATTAGCATTATCAAATGCTACTCCTACATTATTTATTAAACTATTTGTATGCTTATCATTATGATTAATTGTAGTATTTATATCCTGCTTACCATTATTATTTACACATAAATAATTAATAGAAGCATTACTATGCTCTTCAATTAAATCTACTATAGTATTATCTAAAACATCAGACATTGATATTACATTTAATTCTAAGGATGAACCTCTATTTAATTTTATATTTCTTTTTACTAATGCATTCTTAAGAGATACTGATATATAATTAATAGTTGAATTAGATCCTGCCTCTAAATTAATTATATAATCACTATTATTATATTCATTGATAGTTATCTTTGAATTAGGTAATGAGGTAATATTATATACTTGGTATTTACCATCAATAGATATAATATCATTATCCTTAAGAACTAAGCTAAGCTCTTTCATTATTTTTTACTTGCATGTGCACAGCTTCCAAGTAAAGCATGTGACATAGTATCTTCTTCTTTAGTTTCTATTACAATACCTAATTCCTTTTTAACCCAATCATAACCTTCTTGATCAATCTTACTAATAAGCTCTTTTCCACCGCTTTTTACAATACTTCCATTGATCATAACATGTACGAAATCAGGCTTTATATAATCTAGTAATCTTTGATAGTGAGTTATAAGTAGACATCCAAAATCATCGCTTACCATATTATATACATTCTCTCCAACAATACGTAGGGCATCAACATCTAGTCCTGAATCAATTTCGTCTAATAATCCAAATGAAGGCTTAAGCATTTTCATTTGAAGAATTTCATTACGTTTTTTCTCTCCACCAGAGAATCCTTCATTTAAATATCTATGAGCTAAATCGCTAGGCATTCCTAATTCCTCACAAGCCCTATCATACTCTTTAATAAACTTAAAAAGCGGTACATCTTTACCTGATGTAGCCTTCATTGCCGTTCTTACAAAATCACTATTTGTAACTCCTGAAATTTCACTTGGGTATTGATATGCTAAGAATATTCCCATTCTAGCTCTCTCATCTACTGGCTTATCTAATATACTTACCCCATCTAATAATATATCACCCTTAGTAACCTTATATTTAGGGTTACCCATAATAATATTAACAAGTGTTGATTTTCCTGTACCATTAGGCCCCATAATCGCATGAACCTCATTTGTTTTCATAAATAATGAAAAACCCTTTAGGATTTTCTTTCCATCTAGAGTTTCAGCGTATAAATCTTTTATTTCAAGTGTTTTTGCCATCTAAATCACTCCTAATTACTATATCTTTATTAATAATACTATATATCTACATACATAGTCAAATAATATGCTCAACTATTTTTTGTAATATTCCTTAGTGAATTTGATAAATTTCTCTTCAATCTTTCTATGATAAGAAATATTTATCTTTTTATTATAGCTATCAAGATATTCATTATCACAAATATATGAAACATCTGATTTTGCAAATACCTCATCATTTGTTCCACCACAACCTATAGATATAATCTTATTTGTATTAGTCATCTTTTTTAGTATTTCTAATGCTTCTAAATCATATACTGATTTATCATAAATTTTTAAATATGCATAGCCCTCATGTTCTGGGTCATCATAGGTATGAATGCATAGTTTATGAAAATAAATACCATTATTTAATTCTCTTTTAACATTTTCAATAACATCCTTTTTATCAATAGCTACAATATATGTTGTTTGGTCATGAAGATTATTTTCTCCTACAACATATGCGGTATAAGGAGCATTTTTTCTAATTCTTGAATACGCAATTTCAGCTTCATTTTTAACCTTCTTATTAAAAACATATAATAAATCATCGTTAATTACATTTTCAAAATAATTAATACTTTTACTATCTAATAGCTTCATAACATACTCTGCCACTTTATTATCCATGTTATTTTCAAATAAGTAATTTTTCTTTTTATAATCATAAATTCCAGCTCCGTTATATAAGATAACCGGATTTTTTACTTCTACATGAGAAAGCAAATTAGAGAAGGCTCCTGCCGTTCTAGTTGAATAGAAAACAACATTAGCATCCTGTTCAATAAGCTTGTTTATTTTTAATAATTCAAATGATGGAATATTATTTCCTTCTTCATTTGTAAAGCCATCTAAGCACACTATAAATAATTTATCCTTATTCTTAAATCTAGGAAGAAAGGCTAAATTAACAGCTAAAGATACTAAAACACCCCAAATTGTTGAAATAATTCTTACAATACCATAAATAGCTGTCTGTCCAGAAACAACTACAGCTAAATAGGTTAAAATTGCTATAAATACCATATCAGGTTTTTTTATCCAAACAACAAACTTTATCAAAAATATTGCCAAAATAGAGGCAATAGTATATTTAATAGCATAGCTATACCATGGAAAATCTAATATGCCCTTTTTATACCATGCGACATCTGGAACATTTGATGCTGGAATCCATTTATCAATGGTATACGAAAATATAAAAACGATAGCCATTGCATATAATCCACCTATTATAGATGCAAAGCCTCTTATTTTAGCTTGATTAATACTACGTTTTTTGTCCTGTAATAAGGCATTTGCTGTTGCGAGTCCTGCAAAAAAAGGATTATAAAAACTATTATTTACATCTAACCAGGTAATATCACTATCAAATTGCTTTGCAATAAGCATAATAACTACTGATGTCATAGATGTTATCCATATACATATACATGTTTTAATAATTCTCGACCCAATTCTCATGATTTCACTCCATTTAAAAAGTCAAGTATAACTTGACTCTACTTACTTGTTTATTATACAACTTTATACAACAACTTTCAACAAACTAAAGTGTGTAATTATTTCTTAATAGTTCAATTTCATTTTTATAATCTAATTCATCACCAACTGGTGTTTCTAAAAACATTGGTAATCCTTGCAACCTAGGATTATTAATAATAGCCTTAAAGGTGCTAAGTCCTATATTTCCTTGTCCAATAAGCTCATGACGATCCTTATGTGAACCTAAAATATTCTTAGAATCATTTAAATGTATTGCCTTTAATCTATCAAGTCCAATAACCTTATCAAATTCATCTAATACACCTTCTAAATTATTAACTATATCATAGCCCCCATCGAAAATATGACATGTATCTAAGCATACACCTATTTTATCTTTACACTCTACTCTATCAATAATTTGTTTTAGTTCCTCAAAAGTGCGTCCTATTTCACTACCCTTACCAGCCATAGTTTCTAATAAAATAGTAGTTTTCATAGTAGGATATAAAACTTGATTTAAAATATCTACTATTTTATCTATTCCTACCTCTACTCCTTGTCCTACATGACTTCCAGGATGGAAATTATATAATGCATTAGGGAAATTCTCTAGCATATTAATATCCTCCTTAAAAACCTTAAGGGCAAACTCTCTTGTTTCTTCCTTATCTGATGCAGCATTTAGGGTATATGGTGCATGACATAATAATGTCGCAAAATTATTATTTTTAGCATACTCTAAATATGCATTAATATCGTCTAAATCAATAGCTCTCATAGCCCCTCCACGAGGATTACGTGAAAAATATTGAAATGTATTTCCAGACACTTTAGTACAAACCTTTGCAGCCTGTAAAAATCCCTTTGATATAGATAAATGGCAACCTATATTTAACATAATTATCAACTCCTAATTATTTAAATTATAACAAAAATCATTATAAAATAATAGTATTTTACACATAGAAAAAAGGACCTATATTACGTATAGGTCCTTAACTTTTTTTACTTATTAGGATATTCCTTATTAGCTAATTCTAGATAATGAGCATAACGACGTTGAGCATCAGCTTTATTAAATTCTAATAATTCTTCTGCCTTAGCTGGATTAACCTTAGTTAATTGAGCATAACGTCCTTCATTCATTAAGAAGTCACGATATAAATCCCAATTTGGCTCTTTTGAGTCCATTGTGAATGGATTCTTTCCTTCCTTCTCTAAATCAGGGTTAAATCTAAATGTTGGGAAGTATCCACATTCTGTAGCCTTCTTAGCTTCAACTTGTGACATGTATAATCCACTCTTAATATTGTGAGCAATACATGGAGCATAACAAATTACAATTGATGGTCCCTTATAAGCTTCTGCTTCCTTTAAAGCCTTAATAACTTGGTCTGGGCTATTTCCATGACATACAGTAGCAACATATACGTGTCCATATGACATTGCAATTGAAGCTAAATCTTTCTTCTTAGCACGCTTACCTGATGCAGTAAACTTAGCTATAGAACCTGTACGGCTTGATTTAGAAGATTGACCTCCAGTATTTGAGTAAACCTCAGTGTCAACAACTAAGATATTAACATCCTCATTGTTAGCGATAACATGGTCAAGTCCACCATATCCGATATCATATGCCCAACCATCTCCACCGATAATCCATTGAGATACCTTAACTAGGTAATCCTTTAATGAAATAATTGTCTTTGCATATTCAGCAGTATTGTTTTCGAATGCTGCGACAATCTTTGGTGCAAGCTCCTTAGTCTTTTCACCATTGTCACGATTTAAAATCCACTCTTCACATAATGCCTTAGTAGCTTCATCCATATTAGGATAGTTATTTACCATTACAGTTTGAATTCTATCTCTAATTGTTTCAACAGCCATTCTCATACCGAATCCAAACTCAGCGTTATCCTCAAATAATGAGTTTGCCCAAGCTGGTCCACGTCCCTCAGCATTAGTTGTATAAGGGCTTGATGGGAATGATCCTGAATAGATTGATGTACATCCTGTAGCATTAGCAACAAGCATACGATCTCCAAATAATTGGCTTACAGCCTTAACATATGGAGTTTCTCCACATCCACCACAAGCTCCTGAGAACTCAAATAATGGTTTAGAGAATTGAACATCCTTAGCATTTCCAATTCCAGCGATATCTCTCTTATATGTAACATGATTATAGAAGTAATCACAAATTTCTGGTTCCTTATTAGCTCTAGCAACAGCTATTGGTTGTGGCTTTAATGCCTTAACTGGTTCAGCTGATAATACACCATTTTCATCCTTAACCTTCTTACCAGGACATACTGTAATACATACTCCACATCCTGTACAATCAAGAGGTGAAACAACGATTGCAAACTTATGTCCCTTATATTTTGGTCCAACAGCATCTAACATCTTAGATCCTTCTGGAGCATTTGCTGCTTCATTTTCATCAATTAAGAATGGACGAATTGCAGCATGTGGACATGAGAATGCACACTTATTACATTGGATACAGTTATCAGGAATCCATAAAGGTGTATGAGTTGCAACTCCACGCTTTTCATATGCAGCAGTACCTTGTGGCATATGTCCATCTTGAAGTTCCTTAAATACTGAAACTGGTAGTGAATCTCCCTTAATTGAATTGATTACATCTGCTATTTCACGAACAAACTTAGGACGAGATAAATCTACAGATTTAACTTCATCAGTTAAATTTGCCCATTCTGGCTTAACAGTAATTTCAATTAATCCAGAACCACCAAGATCAATAGCCTTATGGTTTTGATCAACTAATTCTTGACCCTTTCTTAAGTAAGTCTTAGTTGCAAACTCCTTCATATGAGTCTTAGCTTCTTCATAGTCCATAATATTTTGATTTAATTTGAAGAATGCTGATTGCATAACAGTATTAACTCCTAGACCTGCACGGAATCCACATTCCTTAGCTGCAGCATAGGCATTAATAATATAGAATTTAGCATGCTTCTGTGCTAATAATCTCTTATATTTATTAGGTAATAATCCTTCAATATCCTCTGGCTTACATACTGTATTTAATAGGAATGTTCCTCCATCACGTAAACCATCAATCATATCAAATTTCTTTAGGTATGCATCTAATGAACAAGATACAAAGTGTGGATTATTTACTAAATAAGTTGAACGGATTGGATTTTTACCAAAACGTAAGTGAAGACGAGTAGATCCTCCTGATTTCTTTGAGTCATATGCAGCATAGCTTTGTGCATATAAATCAGTGTAATCTCCAACAATCTTAGAAATATTCTTACAAGCTCCAACTGTACCATCTGATCCTAAACCAAAGAATAATAATTCTGTTGTTCCCTTATCAGCAGTATCAATATGCTTCTTAATAGTAAGTGATGTATTGTTTACATCATCAGTAATACCTACAGTAAATCTTTCAATTGGCTTCTTGCTCTTTAGGTTTTCAAATACAGCATTAATCATATCAGGAGTTACATCCTTAGAAGATAATCCATAACGACCACCAATGATTACTGGTTTATTTGCTTCTCCATAATATAATGCTTGAACATCTAGGAATAAAGGCTCTCCAATAGAACCTGGTTCAATAGTACGATCTAATACTGCAATTCTTTCAACAGTTTTAGGCATAGCTTGCATAAAATATTTTTTGCTGAAAGGACGATATAAATGTACCTCTAATACTCCGACCTTCTTTTTCTTCTTTGTTAAATAGTCAACAACCTCTTCAGCACATTGACATGCAGATCCCATCGCAACAATAACATCAGTTGCATCAGGTGCTCCATAATAAACAAATGGTGCATAGTTACGTCCTGTAGCCTTAGAAATAGACTTCATATACTTAGCTACAATATCAGGAACCTTAGCATATTGTGAATTTTGAAGTTCACGTGTTTGGAAATAAACATCATCATTTTGAGCTGTACCACGAGTCTTAGGATGTGCAGGATTTAAAGCCTCAGCTCTAAATTTTTCTACTGCTTCCTTATCAAGTAGCTTCTCTAATACCTTTGTATCAATTGGTTCAACAGTATTAACCTCATGAGATGTTCTAAATCCGTCAAAGAAATGTAGGAATGGAATTGAAGACTTAATTGCAGATAGGTGAGCCACACCTGCTAAATCCATTACCTCTTGAACTGAGTTAGAGCACATCATTGCAAATCCAGTTTGACGACATGCCATAACATCTTGATGGTCACCAAATATTGATAAGCTTTGTGCTGCTAGGGCACGTGCTGCTACGTGAATTACTCCAGGTAAGCACTCTCCAGCAATCTTATACATATTAGGTACCTTTAATAATAAACCTTGAGATGCAGTGAAAGTTGTAGTTAAAGCTCCTGCTTGTAATGATCCATGAACTGTACCTACAGCTCCTGCCTCAGATTGCATTTCAACAATTTTTACTGGCATTCCAAAAAGGTTCTTTTTACCTTGAGATGCCCATTCATCAACATATTCTGCCATAGGTGTAGATGGAGTAATAGGATAAATTCCTGCTACTTCTGTAAAATTATATGCAGCATATGCCGCAGCATAATTTCCATCTATGGCCATTCTTTTTGTTTTATTGCTCATAAATATCCTCCCGTACTTAAAAAAATACTATATTAATTATACACTCATTTTATATTCTTATCAATATTTTTAGAATTTTATTTATCCTAAAAACGACATATTTTATTTTTCTAACACAAAGCCATCTAATACATTAAATACTATATTAAAGCTTGTTAATATTATTGCGTAAACTGAAATATATGAAATACTACTATTAGAAGTAATATTAGACATAAATCCTTTGTTGAAGCAAGCATATGCCACTAATATATATATTGATAATATAATATTTAATATTTTAAATATTGGTGCATCTAATTGTACCATAAGCCTATAATTATTTTTAATGACTGACATTATATTTAATACTATTACCAATATACTAAAAACAAATAATAATATTGCTCCTATAGTATGACACTTAAAAACATAATAAAAACCATTATTTGATATTTCCTTTACTGGACTAAAACATAATAATACCAAAATATTAACACTACAAATTAAAGCTAAAATTTTACTAGCTAATTTCATTATTCTTTCCTTCTTTCTTTGATATTTTTTTTATAACAAAATATATTAAAGCTAAAATTGTTACTGATAAATTAATAATTCCTAAAATACCATATGATTTATAATATCCAATATTTTCAATAGCATTTCCTAGTATTGTATTACCTATAGCCTTAAATGCACTTTCAGATACAGCTATAATAACTACTGCAGTTGTTAAATTATTAATTCCTACTATTTTTACAAGTATTCTTATGTTAATACTTAAAATACTTCCCCATGCAAACCCTCTTACCATTACAAGTAAAATAACTGCATATAGTGGTAAATCAAGTGCTATAGCAAATTGTCTTATTGAATAGCATATACCTGCTAGTATTAATAAAAAGCTAAATGGTATCTTCTTTCCTATTTTAGCTATTAATATCATTATAACTACTTCTGTTAAAACAATACCTGAATAAATAAAGCCATACTGGGCTTCACTACAGCCTCTTTCTGTTTTAAAAAAAACGGAAAGGAATGTATCACCTACAAGAGAAATAGACACTGTAAGAAGATAAAAAATTAAGTATAAATAGAATTTTTTATTTGTAAATACAGCTTTAAAATTTCTTTTTTTAGAATTATCATCATCTTTTATATTTAAAGTAATAGGCTTTATATTTTTTATTAACAAAGAACATAATATGAATATACTTCCTGCAATTATAAATACTATTTTATATCCTAATATTCCAATTAATATTCCTGCAAGGGATGTTGCAAATACATATGCTAAGGAACCATACATTCTTATTATTCCATAATCTCCTCCATAGGTATTTGTAAAAGAACCACAAAAGGAATCTAATAGGGAATAAAATGGTGAATATACAATCGCTAGCATAATAGTCGCAACCATTATTGTTTCAAAGGTACTTAAATTTCCTATAATAATAATAATTATTCCTTCTACTACAGTTGTAATAGTAATAATCAATTTATTAATATTGACATTTTTACAAATAGAATTCCAAATAGGGTTAACAATTATAGCTGCAATAGGTAATATAGATGCTACTATTCCTATTTTACTTTCAGTTAAGCCTCTATAGGCTAAATATACTTGAAAAAAACAATAAAAAAAAGCATCGGCAAAATACCTAACAAAATTTAAAATTTTTAGTTTTAAATAATCCCTCTTAATACTATTCTCCATATTATACACCACACATATAATACTACTTTTCTAATTAAATTTAAACAAATATGATATAATAACTTTGGTGATTTAAATGGAATTATTAGATAGATTTATAAAATATGTTAAAATTGACACTACAAGCGATGAAAATACTAAAACTCATCCATCAACTGATAAGCAATTTAATTTAGCTAATGAATTAGTTGTTGAGCTTAAGGAATTAGGCCTTGAAAACATTGAGTTAACTAAGGATTGTATAGTATATGCAACCCTAAAGGCTAACTTTAATAGTAATAAGAAAATAGGGTTTATAGCTCATATGGATACTGCTCCTGAGGCTAGTGGTACAAATGTCAACCCTAATATTATTGAATCCTATGATGGTAAAGCTATTAAGTTGAAAAATAAAATTACAATTGATCCAATTGATTTTCCTTCATTAAAAAATCAGATTGGTCATACCTTAATAACTACCGATGGTACTACCCTACTTGGTGCTGATGATAAGGCTGGAATAGCTATAATAATGGATATGCTAAACTATTTCAAAAACAATCCTCTAGTTTTACATCATACTATTCAAGTTGCCTTTACACCTGATGAGGAAATCGGTGAGGGAGCCGATAATTTTGATATAAAAAGATTTAATGCTGATTTTGCATATACAATAGATGGCGGAAAATATGATGAATTCAGCTATGAATGCTTCAATGCTGCAAGTGCCCATATCGAAATAACAGGTGTAGGAATACATCCAGGTGAGGCTAAAGGAAAAATGGTAAATGCAGCCCTAATAGCTATTGAATTTGATAACCTTCTTCCTGATTTCAAACGACCTATGTATACTGAAAAATATGAAGGCTTCAATCACCTAGCACAAATAAATGGTAGTGAAACATATGCAACACTTGATTATATATTAAGAAATCATAGTAAGGATGAATTAGAAATTCAAAAAAAGGAATTTGAAGCTGCAATAGATTTACTTAAAATCAAATATCCAAAAGCTAAATTTAATTTAAATATTAAAGATAGCTATCAAAATATGAGATATGAAATATTAAAGCATCAAGAGGTAATAGATATTGCGCTTGATGCTATGAAAAAAGCTAATGTAACACCAATAATAGAGCCTATAAGAGGTGGTACTGATGGTGCAAGATTAACAAGTCTAGGACTACCTTGTCCTAATATGCCAACTGGAGGATATAACTTTCATGGTGTAAGAGAATATGCATCATTAAATGAAATGAAGCTTTGCGTTGAATATCTAATAAATATTGCTACATATGAATAAAATGGACACTTAGTGTCCATTTATTTTTTCAAGTAACATATTTGTATCATCTACTATAACAGGTGGATTATTAGATAATAAAGTCTCTTTATCTCTAAAGCCCCAAGATACCATAATTAAATCTATTTTCCCTAAGGCAGTTTTTATATCGACTTCACTATCTCCAACATAATATGCCTCAGACTCTTTTATACCTAATTTATCTAAAGCAATATTGACCATATCGAAGGCAGGCTTCTTTCTTACTAAATCATTGCTTCCGATAGATACGTCTATCAAATCATTAAAATATTTCAAAGCCATTTCTTTAGTAGCACTATCTTGCTTATTAGATACAATTCCTATTTTAAAGCCTTTTTGCTTAAGAGTTTTTAAAAGCTCAATAATACCATCATATGGTTTAGTTTTTATGTTATTATGGGTATCATAATAAAGCATATATTCATCATATACATCATCAAATTTATCTATACTCCCCTTGAGACTTTTTTCAATAAGAACTCTCGGTCCTGATCCTATAAAGCTCCTACACTCATTTTTAGTAATAGCTGGTAGGTCAAACTTTTCTAATGAATGATTTACTGAATCTAAAATATCATCTAATGTATTTAATAATGTACCGTCTAAATCAAATATAATTCCTTTTTTCATATTAAACCTTAAATAAAAAGGGGAGTCCCTTTTTTATTCTTCACTCTTCATTTTAGCATCAAATTTTTTACGCTCTTGCGTATTTAAAATCTTCTTACGAAGTCTAATATTCTTAGGTGTAACCTCTACTAATTCATCATCATTAATAAATTCAATACAAGACTCTAATGTCATAAGCTTTGGCTTCTTTAGTACTACTGTTTGGTCCTTAGATGAGCTACGAGTGTTAGTTTGTTGTTTTGCCTTAACTACATTAACAGCCAAATCCATATCTTTATTACATTGACCAACAATCATACCCTCATAAATATCAACTCCAGGCTCAATAAACATAACTCCACGATCCTCTAACGCTCCAATAGAGTAGGCTGTTGATTGTCCATCAGCCATAGAAACCATTGCTCCTATAAGTCTTTTACCAACATTAACATTTTCAAGTGGTCTATAATCTAGGAATGTATGTGAAATCATTCCATATCCTCTTGTTGCAGTCATAAATTCAGTATTAAATCCAATTAATCCTCTAGAAGGCATTACATAGGTAACACGTGCTTGAGTTTCTGTATTTGTCATATTTTCCATAGTACCCTTACGATTTCCAAGCATTTCAATTACGGTTCCTATAGAATCAGTAGGAGCATCAATTACAACATACTCATATGGCTCCATTTTAACACCATTTTCTTCCTTTATAATTGCTCTTGGTCTACTAACCTGAAACTCAAATCCTTCTCTTCTCATTGTTTCAATTAAAATAGATAAATGAAGCTCTCCACGTCCTGAAACTACCCATTCCTCGCTACGTCCAAGTCTTTCAACTTTTAGTGAAACATCTTTTTCTACCTCTCTTAATAATCTTTCTTCTATTTTTGAGGCAGTAACATGTTTCCCTTCCTTACCACAAAATGGTGATGTATTTGTTCCAAATGTCATTTGTACAGTTGGCTCAGTAACAGCTATTGGTGGTAAAACCTCTTCACGACCTACATCACAAATGGTTTCACCTACTGAAATATCAGATAAACCTGATATAGCTACAATATCTCCTGCAACAGCTTCATCAACCTCAACCTTGTTAAGACCTAAAAAACTAAAAAGCTTTTGGATACGGAATTGTTTAACACTTCCGTCTAATCTAATACAGCTAGCCATTTGATTTGCACGGATAGTACCACGATTAACTCTACCAATTCCCATACGTCCAACAAAATCATTATAATCAATTAAGGCTGGTTGGAATTGCATAGCTCCATCTTTATCAAATGAAGGTAGTGGTATTTCTGATAATATTAAATCTAGTACAGGCTCCATACCCTCCTTTTGAGTTGTTATATCACTTGATAGACTTGATGTATTATTTACAGCTGAAGTATAAGCAATAGGAAATTCTAGCTGATCCTCATCTGCACCTAAATCAATTAATAATTCTAAAACCTCATCAATTACCTCTAGTGGTCTTGCAGAAGGTTTATCAACCTTATTAACTACAACAATAGGCTTTAAATGAGCCTCAAGAGCTTTCTTAAGTACAAATCTTGTTTGGGGCATTGTTCCCTCATATGCATCAACTACAAGAATAACTCCATCAACCATTTTCATAATTCTTTCTACTTCTCCACCAAAATCAGCATGTCCTGGTGTATCAAGAATATTTATTTTAGTACCCTTATAATGAATTGCTGTATTTTTAGCAAGAATAGTTATTCCACGTTCACGCTCTAGGTCATTTGAGTCCATTACACACTCTTGAACTACCTGATTGTCTCTAAAAGCATGAGCTGTTTGTAATAATTTATCTACTAATGTTGTTTTACCATGGTCTACATGGGCAATAATTGCAACGTTTCTAATATCCATATATTAGTCCTCTTCTTTCATAATCACAATAAAATTATATCATGAAAATTTAATACGCTTCCTTGAAAGCGTATTATTTTTTTTGATTATTTAAAATGACTCCTAAGCAATACACTGAATCTGGATCATTAGATTCAAAGGCACTCTTTATCAATTCAAAATACTTTTTAGCCTGATCTAATCCTGCCTCAGTTACAAAATCTAAACATTTCTTTAATGTAGGAACAAAAAATGGATGATTCATATCATATAAATACTCTATAATTCCATCTAATGTTTGATTCTTTTCAGTCAACTTATAGAACTGTGTAAGAGCCTTAGGTATCTTTCTATCATTAACTAATGCATCCTTATTATTATCATATCCAATAGGTACAATTGTTGAATAAATTCTTGATAATTGATATCCTATACAATAATCATAAATTTCTTTAACATCCTTATCCTTATTAGTTTTACCAATAAACTTCATTAAGCATTCAATACGCCAAATAAATCTTACATCCTTATTTGCCATAATCATACTACTTCTCAAGTATGCACCTCTTAAATCTAAGATATCCTCTCTAATATCTAAATCATTAGTAAACTTACGATAAGTCTTCTTTAATTGAGAAATAACCTCTTCAAAATCGACATCCTTGTATGCTTTAATTCTTTCAAGAACTGATTGTGATTCTTGATAATATGCATCTATCATATCAAGTAGTTTAATTTCACGTGCCTTTATTTCTTTATTATAGTATATATAATATTTAAATGTTTTAGCAGTAACCTTATCTCTTTTTATGATACAGCATCCAATGTTATCCTCATTAAATGATTCACTTACAGGATGATTTATAACGGTATTCCTAATATATTTAAGTTCTCTCATTTGACGATTTTGATTAATATTAATTATATTTTTGTTATTTGTAATAATATAACAAAGAGAATATAAAGCATCAACACTCTTAATCAAGCTTTCTAATACACCATATATTCTAGTTAAACACTCGCCACTTGGAAGCTCCTTTTCAGCTTTTTTAATGAAATCCTCTATAATATCATTATTTATTTCTAAAGCATTAATAGAAGCCATAAAATGATAATACTTTGGATTATCCTGACTAACTAAGCTATTTAGTGATACAAGTATATCTCTATTCTTTTTAATTTTTTCAAGCATTACATACACCACTTTCTTATATTTTTTCGTCAATATACACTAATATATATTATATTATAACATTTTTAGTAAAAATGCAATTTTTTTACATAAAAATAAAGTATCGGCATTAAGCCGATACCCATTTTTTAAAATAAATTAAATCCGCGTCTATTTGCACATCTATCATCATCAAACGTTCTTGAACATCCGCAACCGCAAGAATTATTTCTCATATAAAGCTCAATTGTACGACAAATTGTATTTCTTAAATTACAATCCTGTATAATTTCTACAGGGTCAGTATTAACAACTGCTTGGAAATATGTTAAATCCATACAAGAATTAGACTTTGTAGTAATTGTAGCTACGTCAAAAATAGCAGTAGGTTGATCACATGGCGTTACAAGTAAGGTTTTAGTGTTTCCACTAGAACTTGAATTTCCTCCACTACTATCACTTCTGCCTCCTGAAACTAATGAAAATTGATAAAGTTGACCACAACAGCAAATCTCATTTTCCTCTAAACATTCATGATGACGAGAATTTTGGCATTCACAAGACATAAATTCACCACCTTAGTTATTTCTAACCATTAGTATAATATGAATTTACTTTTTCTTTATATGGGCAAAAAACTTTTACTTTAAATTGTATGAAGCTTCATAGTATCAGTTATACCACTACCAACACTTGAACCTGTTGTAATAATAACATTATCTCCTGTTTTAACCAGACCAGTCTCCTTAGCCTTTTCTATAGCATATAAAAATAATTCATCTGTAGAGTTCTTTTTCTCAGCCAAAACCGGAAGTACATTCCAAGCTATATTAAGCTGTCTACATGCCTTAGGATCTACAGTGATTGCAATGATAGGGCATGATGGTCTATATGATGAAATCATTTGAGCAGTTTGACCATGCATTGTTACACAAATAATAGCCTTTGCATTTGTTTGATAAGATGCAAGTACCGCAGCATTTGCAACAACAGAAACGGTCTCATGCCCTAAATCTAAATGCTTATTTGTAAATCTTTGCATATAATTAATATCCTCTTCAGCGAAAGTTGCGATATCACTCATTGCATTTATAGCCTCAATTGGATATTGACCTGCGGCTGTTTCACCTGATAACATTGTGCAGGTTGTTTGATCGTATACAGCGTTTGCTACATCAGAAACCTCAGCTCTTGTTGGTCTTGGATTTTGTTGCATTGAATCAAGCATTTGAGTTGCAGTAATAACTATTTTTCCATTTTTATAGCAAGCAGAAATCATTTCCTTTTGAATAGATGGAAGCTTTTTATAAGCAACTTCTACTCCTAAGTCACCTCTCGCAACCATAACTCCATCAGCAGTTTGGACAATATCTAAAAGATTTTGAACACCTTCAGTATTCTCTATTTTGGCAATAATCTTAATACCACTACCACCATTTTCATCAAGAAGTTTTCTTAAATCTAATAAATCTTGTTTTCTTCTTACAAATGATGCTGCAATAAAATCAACATCCTGTTTTACTCCAAATAATATATCCTTTCTATCTGTTTCACTTATATATGGCATATCAACAATAACATTAGGAATATTAATACTCTTATGATTGCTTACCTTTCCAGGGTTTAAAACCTCTGTTACAATATCACGACCCTCTATTCTCTTAACAACAAGTCCGATTTTACCATCATCAATTAATATTTTATCTCCCTCTTTAACGTATAATGATAAATCTGGATATGTTAATCCACAAATATGCTCATTTCCAATTAAATCAAAATCGCTAGATAAAGTAAATTCCTGTCCCTTTTGTAAAATAACAGATTTATTTTCAAAATCTCTTACTCTTATTTCAGGTCCCTTTGTATCTAATAAAATAGGAACGTTTAATCCTAACTCTTTGTTTAACTTTTTAATATTATCAATTCTTACCTTTTGTTCTTCATGGGTTCCATGAGAAAAATTTAGTCTTGCACAATTAAGTCCACTTAAAAAAGCTTCCTTTAATACATTATAATCATCAATTGCTGGTCCTAATGTACACACAATCTTAGTTTTACGCATAATTATCACTCCTTCTTTTTTATTATACCATTTGTTATTATTTAATAAAACTTTATTTTTATTAAACAAATATTATAAAGAAAAATGCAAAAAAACTAATATTAATAACAAAAAAAGATAGTATAAATGAATATTAAAATATATGATATCCAACTATAAACTAAATATTAAAAGAAAACCTCCTTTGAAATAATGAGGTTAGATATCAATTACAAAGGAAGTTTATTTTTATAGATAAAGAATCCATATTAAGATTAGGGTTTGAACATTATTAAACATTCTTCTAACATTGAAGATAATACAACAATTAAGCTCATACAAAGGGTTTATCTATTAGAATGTGGACACACATTTAAAAAGCCCAATCCGTTTAGTTCTTCAACATGTAAATTAACATTTGAAAAAGAAAATAAAAAATATTGTCATTAAAAAATATAAATAAATCATTTAAAGATGTTGCTACCGAATTTAATCTATCAACCACTTCTATAATAAACATATTTGATCCTAGAATAGATATTACCCGCCAAACTTTAACAGAAGTTTTATATGTTGATGAAGTTTAATCAAAACACTGTGGGTCTCACAAATATTGTTTTATCACTTATTCTCCTCAGCTTGATAAGATACAAGACGTCTTACCAGTAGGGAATAAAGAGCACTTATGCAGTTATGGTAAAATACCATTAGAAGACCGAAAAAAATTTAAATTCTTCTCTATGGACCTCTATTAGGTCTATAGACAAGTAGCTCATTTATGTTTTCCTAATGCTTTAATATGTGCTGACCACTTTCATGTTATAAAGAATCTTGGTGATTGTTTCAATTCAGTTAGAATTCGTATTATGAAAAAACATGAACACTTGAAAGGACAAAACGATAACTGGTATTGGTTATATAAAAAATATTGGAAAAAAGATTCTTAAAGATCCTTCTAAATTGGATACGAAAAGTTTAGAGTTACTAGATCAGGTAACTACTTAAGCGAACATAAAATCGTTGATTATATGTTATCTATAAATAACGATTTAAAAGATGCTTATGAGCTTTTAAATAAATATAAAAATTCAACTCTATTGTTGCTATAAATAATGCACCTGAGCTTTTAGACGACCCAATAATAAAGCTTCACAATTCAAAGATAGATGAATATTATAAAACATACAAACTATTAAAAAATGGAGAAAGAGATAGCAAACCCCTTCCATCATATTAATGGACATGTAATAAGTAATGGTGAAATGGAACGAGCTAATGGAGATATTAAAACCATCATTAGACATACATATGGTTTCATTTTTTTCTAGTCTAAGGAATCGCATTATGCATATTAAAAACAAAGATATAGCTATAAAATTCAAAAAATAAATTAAAAAATTTGTTTTCTAACAACTAAAAAAAGCGATGTATTCTTAAATGAGAATACTCGCTTTTTATAGTTTATACATCGATTTTTTATAGAAACCGGAACTGTAAGCCTTACATTTTAATATTTCTTTGTATGAGCTTTGGAATCTTCTTTATCTGTGAAGAATCTTCTTATATACCAAAAAATGAAAAGAAATATCCTTTGTGGACTTTAATTCATAGTAATTACAATTTATTTTTTTCAATTAAAACAAATTCTTTGTATTCAAAATTAAATAAATTATCATCTTCAACAGTCAATCTAAACTTCTTTTCTTCAATCTCACTTATTTGTCCTTTTAACATTATTTTTCTTTCTTCATCATAGGTATAAATTGTATAATATTCGCATGTATTATTCCAACTAATTGTAATTTCTATATGTTCCTCATTATTTTTCAAATATCCATACATTCCATTATCTCCATTGTACAATTCCAACACATCATTTGTTGAAATCCAAACGATATCAGGATAGTCTGAGGGGATTGAATTTTTACTTCTTTTAGGAAATATACAAGAGGTTAATAAAACTAATATTAACATTATTAAAAGAAAATAACTTAATTTCCTATTCATATGCTAGTTAGCCCATCCATCGTCGAATACGTAAGAGCATAAAAATGAACTATATCCATTTCCGCAATCACAAATATTATCTAATGTACCATAATTATTGCTATAATCAGAGTTGAAAGTATAAATATTACCATCCAATTTTGAAACAGTAAAAGTATGTAAGCCATTCTTAAAAAAATCTTTGTTTGCAAACGAAACTACAGACACTACATCATTTTTTTCCATATAATTATAATATTCTAAAATGTTTGAAGTGTATTTATATGATGCATTTCTTTTCTTATAATAGCATCCCAAATCATATGGATTAGAGCCATACTCACCATTTGATAAAAAAAGTATATCTAAGCATTCAATATCAAAAGCAGTTGTAGCAAAATCCGTATTTTTACCAATCATCTTCATAGCGTTATAAGAAGCAATTATTTCGCATCCTGCTATTCTCAAATTGGAATTTTTTCCTAAGTTCATTTTTTCAAATTCAGAAGCTCCTTGATTTGTAATAAAGCCATATAATTTACTGTTGTCATTGTTAGTGTTATTATTAACTGGAAATTTTTTTGTACAGTTTATTTTATAGTTTTCTAATGCAGTTTGATGTTGTTTAGCCTCCAAGCTATTTATAACTGACATTGAAACAATGCTACCAACATAAGCAACAGTAGCAATAACTAATGTCGGAACACTAGTGGCGACAACAATTACAACTGAAGCAACAACTCCAACAACAAGCGCTGCTTTTTTTAGTATTTTGGATAACCAACTACAATTTTGTATTAACGAGTAATCATAAAATTCACTCAGATAAAAACTACCATCTTCATCCGTAAATAAAGCATCAATTCTACCATCTTCTTTAAAAATAACATCACCAACTAACAGGGAAAACTCTATTTCATTCAGTTCTGTTTCCATGCTATCGGTAGAAATATCTACCATAATTTTTTTATGAGTATAATCATATCCTATTTGATATTCAACATTTACATCATTTGATATTGAATCGCTACATAAATCAACTTCATTAAAATCATTATTAGAATATTTTTTTGAAGCTTTTACACAATAAAATCCATCAATAACTTTTTCTTCTACATTATCAAATTCTTTAAATACAGCTTCTTTACTTATATTACCATTAGCAATTTCAACATCCCTAGTAGGCGTTAACACGCTTTCCTTGTTGCTTGTAAAAGTACTTACTGCAACAAGACATCCACATATTAATACACATAATCTTTCTAATATTTTCCTCATTTTATCCCTCACTAATAATCTTTTTAATTGTCTTCAAAGGAATCGAATAAGTAAATCCATAATTTACATTACCTTGATTATCTTTTGTTCTAAATGTTGTTATACCTATAAGTTGTCCTTTATCATTTAGTAGAGCACCACCACTATTACCTGATGAAATATCTATATCTGCTTGAATAACTAATCTTGAAATATTATCATATTTAACATTTACTTCAGGAACGCTGATTATTCCCTCACTGATACCTATACCATAATTTGATGTATTTCCAATTGCGTACACCTTATCACCATATGAATAATTGTCATTAGCAAATTCTACAGCATCATATTTTATACTTTCATCATTAATCTTTAGAATTGCTAAATCAATTTCACTATTATATTTAATAAGTGTAGCACTTTGATAATCATCTTTAGTAGCAAATCTAATTTCATAGCTGTCAAATGTTTCTATTTCACCTAATGATGTATAACTAATAACATGAGCATTAGTTATTAAAAATCCACTTGAATCGTAAATAACACCTGTTCCATATGATTCACCAACTGTATCGGTAGTCGCTTTTACTTCAACAATACTATTTATGTTCATATTGAATATAGCTTTAGCATCCTTATCACTGCCTTTAACAACAATAATATAAGCTAATAGGCATAAAATAATGACACTATTAATAATTGTGATAATGAAACTTGTTTTTTTCTTCACTTTAATCCCTCTTTAAACAATTTTTATCAAGTTAGCATTATTTATTTAAATCAACCCTCACTCCCCAATGTGAATTCAACTTTGAGAAAAGTTTAACACTTTTCACCATAATTTGCAATACGTTGCAAAAAATAAATATTAGATTTACTAAATATATCAAATCCTAAAAAATTGCCTAACGCATTACGGTTTTGGTGGCGAATGGTACTTTTGGCTATCATCACAAAAGCTGACCTGAGAGAGTCCTATTATTCATCATATTCTTCAAGTAAAAAGTTAAAGACTGTTGTGTAATGACTTAAAACTTTAATTAGATTATTCTAATTTTCTAGATAAGAATTGTCCCTTTCTCTTACTATTGTTCTTCCTTTTTCAAATTTTAATGTAAGTTCCCAATCTGCACTATCCATGATGAGTATGTTTTCATCTTTATAAGAATAATATCTTTTCCATTCATCAAATTTATATTCTTTTGTATTTGTTGTACATCAACCATATTCTTTATTGTGACAATCCTTAAGGGTCTTTCGTTTAACAGTACTTGCCCATCGTTTAACAGTTTTTTTGAAAATAAGACAAATACACTTCTAACGCTTAATAATCAATTCAAAAAACTTCAAAATACGCCAAAAATGCAAAAAAACTAATATTAATAACAAAAAAAGATAGTATAAACTATCTTTGTTAACAATAAATGGTGCCGACTATAGGAATCGAACCCACAACCTACTGATTACAAGTCAGTTGCTC
>JBJEFR010000063.1:0-1842 GCA_051874255.1 Anaeroplasmataceae bacterium | reverse complement strand
TTACTCATCTTATCCTTATTTATATTCAATTCATTTGTTAATGTTCTTCTTTTATCCATTAATGATTTTGATTCATTATCATAATCATTAATCAATTTATTAAATAATTCTTCTCTTATTTTATTTAACGCATAATCCTCATATAGCTTTTTCGTTATAGTTTCTAATTCATTTAATCTTATATCTATTTTCTTTAATTCTTTATTTATAGATATTTCTTTACTTCTATTTCATTTCAAATACTCTTTCTTAAGTGATTCAATGAATGAATCATTATTCTTCCAAAATGATTCTAATATTGAATTAATATCATTAAGTACATATTCATATAACAAGTCATATCTAATGTAGTGACTACTACAGTAGTCTTTACCATAGTTTCTATAAGTTACACAACAATATGATTTAGAATCACTTCTTTTATCATCATGAATTGATAATGCTTTACCACATGAAGAGCATCTTAATAATCCCTGAAATATATTAATATCATTCTTTTTTGGTCTATGCTTTATTCTTGTAAATATTAGATTAGCTTTATTAAATGTATCTTCATCTATTATAGCTTCATGAGTATTTAGAGTTTTAATCCAATAATTCTTATCTACTGGAAGTAGTTTTTTAGTCTTAAATGATTTAGTAGAATTCTTATTACATACTAAATGTCCTAAGTATTCTTCATTAGATATAATTCTATAAATTGTTTGTGGCCTCCAGTCATATGGATATTTAGTCCATAAATCTCCTTGATATTTACCTGTATCTTTAATCATTTTATCTCTAGGCTTTAATACTTTTTCTTCCTTAAGTATTTGAGATATTTGATATGCTGAATATCCATTACAAGCTAGGTTAAAGATTTTCTTTACTATAGCTGATGTTTCTGCATCAATTATTAAATGATGCTTATCATTTGGATCTTTTATATATCCATATGGTGCATATGCTCCTGTATATTCACCATTTAGTGCTTTTGCTTTATATGCACTTCTTATCTTTTTAGATATATCTTTTGCATACATTTCATTAATAATATTTTTAAATGGCATATAATCTGGTATTCCATTTATCGAATCTACATCATCATTAATAGTTATGAATCTTATTCCTTTATCTGGGAATACCTTTTCTATTAATGTTCCTACTTCGATATATTCTCTCCCAAGCCTTGATAAGTCTTTTACTATTACTGTACCTATAATACCCTTATCAATATCATTCATTAATCTTTTAAAATCAGGTCTATTGAAGTTTGTACCACTATATCCATCATCTACATAGAATTCTGTATTTATAAAGTTATTTGATTTTGCGTATTGAAGTAACATTTTCTTTTGAGTTTGAATACTTTGTGAATCACCTCTTAATTCATCTTCTTTTGACAACCTACATAATAATGCAGTAATTTTATTATTATTTTTCACTTTACCTCCATTTACTATATAGGCTTGCTTATTAATTTCATTATACATCTAAATTATCTTCGTTCAAGATTAATTCTTTTAAAATATTAGATAAGTCTAATTCTCCAAATACTTGTATTACTTCAATTACTATATCGCTTGTTTGTTTTATCTTTTGAGTGTTCATAAAAATACCTAATAAAGTGTTTTAGTCTACCCCAACTGATGGACTATTAGTATAGCCCAAACAGTTGGGGTAGACTAAAACATATTTCTTTTATTGTTTGTCCTTTCTTATATTTTTGAATATAGCTAAATTCAAAAGTATAATAACAAGTACTAACAATCCCATATGCGGATAATTGGCTATTTTCTTTACTATATAAAAAAGAGAATGAAAAAATAACTTTATTCATTCTTCACGAGGGCAATTGCCCTC
>JBJEFR010000062.1:0-1847 GCA_051874255.1 Anaeroplasmataceae bacterium | reverse complement strand
GTTTAGCCCCTCGTTTTGTACTTTGTACTATTCTATTCCCATCAATCAATGCTTCAAATACACATCTCTTTACTTCTTCGCTTCCTACTCTAATTACAGCATTAATGTATGGTGCAATATAAAAGGCGACATCCATTGGAATTAATTCAGTCCTACCACCTAAAGAATAACTCATAGCATTAACAAAAGCAAGTAGACCACTATTATGTATATTATTTAAACCATTCTTAACTAAATAATGAGTTTCAGGATTGCGCAAATCCATCATATCAGCAACTAATGCAACTGCAACTAAATCCATAAAATAATCAGCAAATTTAACATTTAGTTTTTCATCAAGACATTGACAAAATTTATATACAATTCCCGCGCCACAAAGGGTTTTGTTATCAAAATTTTTTGAAAGCTGATTATTTACTCTAATAGCATATTCATCATTTATTACATCAGACTGATGATGGTCTAAAATAATAATAGGGCAATATTCACAAATAATCTTATGTTCTTCTAATTCAGAACTACTTGCATCTGGAATGATTAAAATATCAGGATGAATATCTTCAATTTGTGATATAAGGTCATCAATTCCATGCTGCTTGCCTTCATGGATAAGATAATCGATTTTTATAGAATTATTTGCAATTTTTTTAATATATCCATACATTATAGCCGCAGAAGTATATCCATCTACATCAGAGTCGACTGTTATTAAAATATGTGACTACTCTTTATTTAATATATTAATTAATGTATCTGCTGCTTCATTAATATTATCTAATCCTTCAAATGAGGTAAGCACGGATTCATCAACACTTAAATATTCATCTGGATTATTAATACCTCTTTCAATTAAAATATCATAAAAATAGTTATCTGATATATGCGGTAATTTATTAGTACATTTTAATTCCATTTTAGCTCCTTATATAAATCCTTGAATGATAAAGTTTTTCAAATATATCTTTTCCCTTATCAACAGGAGAATCTTTTTCATTAAGTAATCCATTTGTATCATAAATAAAACTCATTTGTACATAGTTATTAAATTGTTTTCCTAAATTATAAATTTTATTAAAATAATTATCTGCCTTTTTAGAATTATAATTACCATATTCCTTATCAAAAGCAATAATAACTTCTTGTATATTAAAATTTTTCATTAGAATTTCTATCTAAGGACGAGTAATATTACTGCCACACACAGCGCACGCATTCGCGCGATTACCATAAAAAGTTCGCATTAATATTACACTTTTTTCTCCTTCAAATAAAATTACTTTTCTACTATCTAATATAGCATCACTAGCAATATTAATTCCATATAGATTCATTCCTAAAGAATGATTATATATTTGATGATTAGTAATTAAAGGGCAATACTTTGGTATATTTCCGCCTTTTACGTACTTTAGATTTCTTGTACGTATACCTACTAATCTATTATCAATATCATAATGAGGAATGATAATTGACTCATTTTCAAATGAGTAAGATATATTAAATTCTTGTATTGCTTTCGCGCTCATCCCCTCTTCTATCCATTCAATATATGGAAGATGAATAAAAGTATTTAATATATTATCGCTATATTCTGGAAGAGTTTCTGCGTGTATAGCTGGTCTATATTTTTCTATTATAGAACTATATTTCTATTCATGTACTATAATGTTTTCATAGTCAAGAAAATTTAATACATAATCTCTAGCTTTATAATAATTATAGTCTTCACTATTTAATGCTTTAACTTTTTCTATTAAAGTAAAAATATTAAAAACATCATTACATTCAGTATAACAAACAAAAATTTTTCTATCAAAATAATAATATAGTTTCATACTTGCTTCTTC
>JBJEFR010000061.1:0-7193 GCA_051874255.1 Anaeroplasmataceae bacterium | reverse complement strand
CCATCTTTTGAGTTATTAAAAGAGAAAGATTTTTTAATAACTTCACCTGTTTCAGTTTGAATGAAACAGTTATGCTTAAATTTGGAAATATCAATTCCAATAAGGTACATAAAGCAACACCTCCAAGAAAAATAAATGTACCAAACACATGTGTAACCAACAGTTTCTACTCATGGAGCCTTGTGATTTATAAAGCATCAAGTGCTAACTAACTAATCACCACTTTAAAATAAAAACTGTGGTAAGAGTCTCCTAAAACAATCTAAAGTTGTAAAAAAATAGAAACAAATCCACAGTGTTTATTAAATTATAACATCAATTAAATGATGTAAAAATAATTGAGGTGTAAGAAAGGAGAAAGTATTATTAACTTAGTTCAATTCTTACTAATTTAATAATACAAGAAGAAAAATGAAAAAAATTATTAAATTATGTTTATTAAGTTTATGTTTATTTGTAGTAGGTATATCCCTTACCTCATGTGATAATGAAGAGCGTGTATATTACGAAACTATCAGCATTAATTGTCTTGATGCAAATGGAGAAGAAATCACAAAGGATGTTCCTTATAACCCTGAGAGAGTAGCAATACTAGACTATGCTGCATTAGATATTATGGATGTTTATGGTGTTGGAGATAGAGTTGTATCTTCTGCAAAAGGAACTATTGACTATCTTTCAAAGTATTGGAATAAAATTGATAGTGGTGAAATTAAAAACTTAGGGAATCTTCAAACATATAATATGGAAACTCTTCAACAAAGTGAACCAGATATTATTTTTATTGGTGGTAGACAGGCCTCAAAATATGCAGAGTTAGAAGCAATTGCTAGCGTTGTTTATTTATCTGTTACTTCAGGAAGTGTAGTTGAAGATACATATAGTAATTCCAAAGTTATTGCAAAAATATTTGGTATAGAGGATAGTATTGTAGATAGATTATTTACTGACTATAATACAAGAATTGATGCCCTTAAGAGTATAGCAGTTGATGAAAATGGTAATGCTAAAACTGCTATGGTATTAATGTATACAAGTTCATCTTCTATAAGTGTACTTGCTTCTACAGGACGTTGTTCACTAATCAGTAATGAAATAGGTTTTAGAAATGTTTGTAGTGAGTATGAAGATAGTAATCATGGTACCTCAATATCATTTGAAACAATTGTAGCTTTAAATCCAGACTATATATTTGTTTTAAATAGAGGATATATTACTTCAGATGGAGCAAATGGTAACGCAGCAGTTATTGCTGATTTGACAAATAGCTTAACTGGTGCAACTAATGCCTTACAACAAGGACATCTAGTTGTGATGGATAATCCAGATGCTTGGTATACTTCTGAGGGTGGATTAAATGCATTAGGAACAATGCTTTCTGATTTAGAAAAATCTATTTTACAATAACTATAAAACAATTATGTCTAACTAATTTAAAACTTGCATTAATATATATTAATGATATAATTAGGTTAAGTGAGTAGCAAGAGTGCGTAAATCCAACTTATTGGAAGGCACTCTTTTGCTTTTTATGTGTTAAATATTTTAAAGCATTAAAAAATTATTATGTTAGGAGAATTATATGAATAAACAAGAAGAAAAGTGCCCACAATGTCCAAAGCATTGCTCAAAAAATGAATTAAGCTGTGGAAGAGGTAGAGCCTATTTTGGTGTTGAAGGTGGTATTGAAAATCGACCTTCTCATTTTAATATGACTGAAGATCATGGAGTGATGCCACTTCTTAGACAATGCGGACATATGTTACATCATAGTAGTGGAGATATCAATAATGATATTCTTTGTAAAGGATTAACAGAAGAAGAGAAGCGTAAGCTCGAAGACTTATTAAAGAGAGTTCTAAATAATTTGAAACAAGAATAAAGCTTTTATGATTAAATAAATGCTAATAATTATCGTAATTAAAGTATAATTGTTAAGTGTATAAATAAAAAAACTAAAGAACTATAGAATACATCTATAGTTTTTTTGTTTAAAAAAACATTCTTTTTAAAATAAATTTAAGGTTTATTTAAGGAAACATCTATATAATGAATACATAAAATAATAAATATATAATAGAAAGGCTTGATAGAAATGAAAAAAATATTATTGTTTTCTATGCTTTTAGTATTAGGATTATGTTCTTGTAGTATAACAAAAGGAAATACTCCAGCTGAAACATATAATCCATCAGATGGAGATACTACAACTATAGGTGATGAGACAGAGACAGAAGAACCAGTACTTACGCCTCCTGAGGCATCTGCTTCATCAGATTATGATGCAACAAAAGATATCATTATTAATATGTCGTCTTCTACAACAGTAGATAATAATAATGGGTATGTGTGTTTAGAAGATAATGTAATTTGGATTTTAGGTGAAGGTCTGTATACCTTAACGGGAAATTTTCATGGTAGTGTTATTGTAAGTGCCCCTGATGCAGAGGTTGAAATAACCTTAAATAACGCAACAATCACAAGCTCTAACAGCTGTCCTTTGCTTATTTATGAGGCCTCTAAATGTGAAATATCAGCTAAGGTTGATACCATAAATAAAGTAGAGGATTTAAGAGAAGAGTCGACAGGCTATAACGCAGCTATTTATGCTACCTGTGATTTAAAGCTTAAGGGTAAGGGAAGTCTTACTGTAACAAATAAATATAATAATGGTGTTCATACTAAGGATGATTTAGAGATTAAAAATTTAAGCTTAAATGTTACTGCTGTTAATAATGCTTTAAAGGGAAATGATTCCTTAACTATAGAATCAGGAAATATTGTAGCTATATCTACTAAAGGAGATAGCTTAAAAACCGATAATTCAGATATATCTAGTAAAGGAAATCAAAGAGGTACTATTACTATAAGTGGAGGTAGTCTTGATTTATATGCAGCATGCGACTGTATAGATGCATCCTATGATGTTCTTATATTAAACAATCCCGTAATTAATTGCTATACTGATTCATATTCTAATTACTCTGAAGAGGTAAGTGCTACATCAGCTTCAACATTATATTTAAGAATAAGCTCTACTATTAGTTCTTATCGATATGCAATATTATATACACTTGATAATAATGAAACTAAATTTGTTAACGCAACAGCTATATCTTCTATGGGAGGACCTAGAAGAGAAACATATTTATCATTAGATAAACCATCAAATGCCGTTGCCTTAACTGTTTATGCATATTCAAGTACAACTACTACAAATTCAACTGTTGATTATTTATACAAATCAGAATGTGTTAGTGTGAATACTTCATACGATTGCTTAAATGTTTCTAAGGCTAGTGATGCTCTTACTCTTTCTTGGTCAACATACACAACTATGCAAGGGCCTGGAGGAATGAATCCTGGTGGTGGAATAGAGGATGGTAATCCTGATAAATCTGATTACTCATGTAAAGGAATAAAGGCTGATAATATAATTAATATTAGTGGTGGTACTATCACTATAAAGAGTCATGATGATGCAATACATGCTAATGGTGATGTTACTCTTGAAAATGGTTCTGTAGGACTTGGTAATGTTTTAATTAGTGGTGGAGTAGTAAGTATCTACTGTGATGACGATGGAATACATGCTGATAACATTTTAACAATAGATGGAGGAGTTATTGATATTTCTAATTCTTATGAGGGAATTGAAGCTAATATTATTAATATTAATGGTGGTACAACTTCATTAATATCTAGTGATGATGGAGTTAACGCAAGCTACTTTAATCAAACACCTTCTATTAATATAACTGGAGGAGTTTTATATTTAAACGCCTCAGGTGATGGACTTGATAGTAATGGTAATATTGTAATGACTGGTGGATATGTTTTAGCTATAGGTCCAACAAATAGCGGAAATGGAGTATTAGATTATGATGGTAGCTTTAAAGCTACAGGTGGATACCTACTTGCGATAGGAGCTAGTGGAATGAACCAAAGTGTAACAGCCTCAGGTAGTGCAAAGAGCTCAACAAAAACAATATCAACTTCAGTTGGATCATATGTAGCCTTAAATGTTGATGGAGAAGATATATTAATTATAAAGGTATTAAAATCTAGTCAAAACTATTGTGTATATTCATATACGGGAAGTAGCGCAACTGTAAGTGTATCAACTTCAACAGATAAAACGCTAGTAAATGATTTGTATTATGTAAAGTAGGTATTAATATGGCAATTTCAAGCTTTAAGAGAGTAGAGGAAAAATATCTAATTACAGAGGATGAAAAAAGAATATTATTAGAAACAATCAATAAGCATATGATACTAGATGCTTATTGTGAGGGTGAAAGACCATATAAAATAGAAAATATCTATTTTGATACTAAAAATAATGATTTGATTTCTAATTCTATAAGTAAGCCAGTTTTTAAACAGAAGCTTAGGGCTCGTAAATATGATGGACTAGATTTTTGTTATTTAGAAATAAAGAAAAAAAGTGATGGAGTTGTTGGTAAAAGAAGATTATCCTTATCATTTAAGGAATTAGAGTCTTGGGTAAATAATAAAAATATCCCTAAAAGAGATTCCTATATAGATAAGGCAGTTATTGGAGAAATAGACTATATTTTAAGCGTATATAAAGTAGAGCCTAAGGTTTATATTTCCTATGAAAGATTAGGCTTCTTTGATATTAACAACAAAGAATTTAGAATAACATTTGATAATAAAATACATACCAAAAGAAATAATTTAGTATTTGATAGTACTGATTATGAGCTAGACTTGTTACCACCAAATACCTATATTATGGAAATTAAATCTGTATGTAACTTTCCCCTTTGGCTTGTAAGAGAATTATCAAGACTTAAAATATATCCAAAAAGCTTTTCAAAGTATGGAGAAGAGTATAAAAAGTATTTAGAAGGAATGGGACTTGAAAAATGAATTTATTTAAATCAATTATTGATGCTAAATCTGGTGCGGGAGATATTATTATTTGCCTTGCACTAACAATAATAATGGCAGTATTATTTGGAGTAGTATTTTGCCTAGTAAAAAGACATGATGGGTATGCTAAGGATATACCACTTACCTATGCAATATTACCAGTGGTAATATGTGCTATAACCTTAGCTATCACAATGATAGTTTATAAAGAGAATTTAAATGAAACATCATCTAGGTATGAGCGTGTATTAGTTGCCCTTTTAGCTGGACTTATAATGATAAGATTTCGTTCATCACAAAGGACAACAGAGGAATTAACCTATATATTCTTCCTTACAGTAATCGGAATAATTATAGGTATGGGATATATTTATTTTGGAATATTAACCTATTTATTAGTATTAGTATTATTTATACTATTATATTATTTAAAATATCCAATAATGAGTAAGCGTAATTTAAATATTAAGGTAACTATTCCTGAGGATTTAAATTATGAGCATGCTTTTGATGATATATTCTTAGCATATACAAAGCACCATCAATTAACTAAGGTTAAAACCTCAGATATGGGAACAATGTTTGTTCTTAACTATGAGGTTGTAATGAAGGATGGAAAAAGCACTAAGGATTTTATAGATTTAATTAGACAAAGAAATGGTAATTTAAACGTTGTGTTGACAGTAAAGAAATATACACAAATTGAGTAAACAATGATAATATATAACTATGGAAGTTAGGTGGTATTATGCGCTTATTACTATGTGAAGATGAAAAAATGCTATCAAAGGTTTTAACAGTTTTACTTAAAAGTAATAACTTTTCAGTAGATGCTGCATACGACGGCATGGAAGCCCTAGAATATATTAAAACAGGCATTTATGATGGTATTATATTAGATGTAATGATGCCAAAAATGGATGGAATAGAGGTTTTAAAAAAAATTAGAAGTGAAGGTATAAAAACACCTGTTTTAATGCTTACTGCAAAAACAGAAGTTGAGGATAAGGTTTTAGGACTTGATAGTGGAGCGGATGATTATCTTACTAAGCCATTTGAAACGAAAGAGCTTTTAGCTAGAATTAGAGCTATGATAAGAAGAGGTAAAGAACAAACTGATTCTATTTTAAGCTATGAAGATTTAAAGCTTAATCGATTAACATTCACCCTTAGTAATGAAGCTAAAGAAATAAGACTTCAAAATAAAGAATTTCAAATTATGGAAATGCTTATGCTAAATCCAAGTCATATTATAAGTACAGAACAATTTATGGAAAAAATATGGGGATTTGATTCAGATACTGAAATAACAGTAGTATGGGTATATGTATCATACTTGCGAAAAAAACTAAAGGAATTAAATTCTAATATTACCATTAAGGTTATAAGAAATGCTGGCTACAAATTAGGTTTAGTAGATGATTAAAAAGCTAAAGAAAAAATATATTATTGTTACAATGTTAGTGTTGTTTAGTGTGTTTTTTATTGTTGTAGCCACAATTAATACCATAAACTATATTAATGTTAACAAAAAAGCTGATAATATTATTGATATAATTGAGAAAAATAATGGGCAAATACCAGGTGATATTAAGCCTCAGGATCCTAAGGACAAATTTGATGATATGCATGGAGAAATGCCCTTTTCAACAAGATACTTTACAGTAACATTTGAAAATAATGAAATAGTAGCTATAAATTTAGATAAAATAGCTACTATTGATTCAAACACGGCTAGTGAGGTATCAGAATCATTATATGCTAAAAATAAAAAGAGTGGATTTTATAATGATTTTAAATACCGCTTAGTGAATACTGATACTGGACAAATGTATATATTCCTTGATTGTACGATGGAGCTTGAAAACTTTCATGAATTTCTTATTGCTAGTATATGGACTAGTGTAGGTGGATTATTAATAATATTCATATTAGTATTTATTGCATCTAGTATTGTGACAAAGCCTATAGCTGAAAGCTATTCTAAACAAAAGGAATTTATTACTAATATTAATCATGAAATAAAAACACCACTATCTATTATTAAAGCTACTAATGAGGTAATAGAATTAGAAAATGGTGGCAATGAGTGGACAGAAATTATAGATAAAGAGATTAATAAACTTACGGATTTAACCGAAAGTCTTGTTTATTTATCAAGAATGGATGAGGAAAATAATAAATTCAGTAAAATTGAATTTAATTTAACTCAAGTAGCCTATGAGGTATCTGAACCATTTGTTGTGCTTGCAGAGAGTAAAAATAAAGAGCTTAATATAGAAATAGAAGAAAAT
>JBJEFR010000060.1:0-7200 GCA_051874255.1 Anaeroplasmataceae bacterium | reverse complement strand
ACACATCGATTATTTTAAAGTTAGAATTAACACATTGATTATTTTAAATATTCGAATTAACTTTTTTTATTATTATTTTAAATACTATCACAAGAATTTCTATATACTACAAATCTTGTATATAAGAATTCTAATATAAAATTAGATACCATTGTTATAGCTAATACTAGATATTCATTTATATTATGCTTTGTAGCTGTATTACCTAATATTGTAGATACTGGGGTAAATACAGCATAAAATAATAATACTAATAGCATAGCTATTTTAACATTATTAGCTGATTTGAATGTTATTTTTCTATTAATAGTAAAATTAAATAATATTGAAGCTAATAATGCTATTAAATAGCTTGGCCAATACGCTGCATTAACTAATTCATTTAAGAGGGTAAATACTACTATCTGTATTATCCCTGCGCCTATTGAAAAAAATAAAAATTTTAAGGCTCTAATAAACTCTCTCATTATACTTTACCATTCTTTATAATTTTATCTAAAATAGTAGCTAATTTATTCACTGATTTTGTATTAGCGTATTGTAAAAATGAATAATTACCCTTTAATAGAAAATATTTATTATCATTACTAAACCCTATTTCTGTTTTAGTATTATCGCTATAAGTTACCTCTATTATATATGATCTAGATTTAGGATCAGGGTTTTCTCTTAATCTTTTTCCTACACTAACTCTATCTGATAATATATCATAAGAAACAATATCCTTATAATCCACATCTATATAGCTTTTATTTTGATATATTAAGCTAAATTTCTTATTCTTATTATCTGCCTTGTAGCATATTGGATATACAGGACTTAGATTATTAGGAAACTCTTTATTAATATATCTTTCAAATAAATCTAAAAACTCATATTGCCTTTTATCTCTAGTCTTATGCCATGCTAATAAAGCCAATAAGAAGAAAAGCAACGATCCAGCAAAGAAATATACACTAATAAATGATAATATCATTAAAACTACTCCTAATAATAATAGCAATAAAGCTAACCAATTAAATTTATATTTAATTTCACAGCTTTGTTTAAAGTTCTCTATATCTCTTTTTGATGAATCAAAATATAAATAAACTGATTCCGCATTTATTTCTTTATTTTCCATGATAACCTCTTATTTAAAATGATGTTGGAACAAGGAAATATATTAAGAATAAAACAAAAATCACTAAACAAACAATTGATACCTGCCATTTTGGTTTTTCTTCTCTTTTACCAGCCTTATATGCAATAAATGAAATAACATATGTTATAGCATGCATAATAACGTATGTAATAATACCCATACCAATACCTGTTGTTATTGAGTATGCAAGAGGCATCATAATAATTGTAATGAATGCAGGTACTGCATTAATAGGATTCTTAAAATCAATATCTTGAACATTAGCCATCATTAATACACCAACATACATTAAAGCTCCTGATGCTGCAGCTGTTGGTATAAATGCAAATAATGGTAATAAGAATATTGATACAAGGAATAATAATGCTGTAACAAGAGCTGTTAATCCTGTTTTACCACCAGCAGCTATACCTGTTCCTGATTCAACGAATGTAGTAACTGTTGATGTTCCTAATGTTGCACCTGCTATAGTTGCAACAGAGTCAGAAATCATAATCTTTGTATAATTATGAGGTTTTCCATCCTTATCAAGTAATCCAGCATTTGTTGCACATCCAAGTACAGTTCCCATAGTATCAAACATATCAATCATACAAAATGAAATAATAACCATTAAGCAAGTCATGAAAGATCCCTTAGGCATATCGAACCCTTCTCTAAATACAGCGAAAGCAACTCCACCATTTTCAGTTGACTTGAAGAAGTTTGCAAAGCTTTCCCAAAATTTCCAAGTTATTTTTCCGTTTCCACTTAATATACTAAGATCTGCAACCTTTAAAGGAATAGCAAGAATTGTAGCTAAGACAACTCCTATAATTATAGATCCTTTAACCTTAAAATGTGAAAGAATAGCAATAACTACAAATGAGAATAAACCTACTATAGCACAACATGCTGTTCCTCCAAGTTTCCAAGCTCCATCTGCTGTAAAGCTTACTAATTGTACTAATGTATATGGATTATCATTTATTATTTTAGCATTTTGTAGACCAATAAATGCAATAAATAATCCAATACCTACTGAAATAGCCTTACGGATTGTCAGTGGCATTCCATCAAATATTTTTTCACGTAAGGTAACATACTTACCAGTTTCTTTATTTTTTCCTACTGGCACAACCGATAAAATTAAAAATATTATACCACTAATAAATACTAATAGCATTGCGTTTGCAAATGTAAAAGGTACTTCTCCATATGCAACAGAATAAAGACCTGCACCTCCACCAATAATGGTACCTACAGCAGAGTTCAACCCTAAACCAGGAGCTTGTCCAAATGGCATCTTAGCTACAAGCGCCATAAGTAGAGTTCCTAAAAAGGCACCAAGTGCTGTTGCAATAAATATAGATGACCATAATACATTATCTTGTGGATTATATGTTGCCCCTGTAGCAGTTGAAACTCCTCCAAATAATATTGAATTTGGATTTACAACTAAAATGTAACACATCGCAAGGAATGTTACAATTCCAGCCATGATTTCAATTTTCATAGTAGATCCATACTTAGATATTCCAAAAAATTTATCTATTTTGGAAACCTTTTTTTCACTATTTTCGCAAATTAAATTTTCTTTTACTTCCATTATTCATTTTCCTTTCTTATTTAATAATTTAATTATATATTTATTATTAAAAACATTCAATAATTTTTAAAAATCGTTTATACTTTAATTGTAAAGGATGTGTATTTATATGTATGAGCTTAAATCCAATAAAAAATCATTAGAAAGTCAAAAGATAATCTATAAAGCCCTAAGGCAGCTTTTATTAACAAAACCTCTTAATGAAATAACTGTTAAAGATATTTGTACAAGTTGCGGAGTATCAAGAGCTACCTTTTATCGTAATTTTAATAATGTCTGCGATGTACTTTCAGTAATGCTTGAGTTTTTCTATAATAGATATTTAAATGAAAGAGTAAATCATTCTAACCAATTATTATTTTTCTTTGAGTATTGGTACTATCATCGTGACCTTATTAATATTATAACCACTCAAAACGAAAATATTTTAAAGGATTGTATGAAAAGACATTTTAATAAAGAAAATAATATATATATAAATAACCTAAAATTTTCTATTCTATCATCCCTATTATGCACCTGGAGTAAGTCAAAAAAGGAAACTCCTAAGGAAATGGAGGAATTAACAAGAGATATTCTTCAAAATAAATGCCTTGACATCTTACTTGAATTTTAAAAAAAGCCAGTTAATCTGGCTTTTATTAATTATTCAAAATATTCAATTATAATTGCATAAACATATATTCCACTACCTGCTGATCCAATCATATATGTTCCTGCTGAAGCTATTTCCTCTGTTGTAACTGTAATAGTTGTATTTGCAGCAAATGAAGCTACTGCAGTTGAAGTAGCAGTACTACTTACCATATTTAATACACGATCAGTTGATCCTGATGATTTAGCAATAACAGTAATACTACATTTAGATGTTGTTTCAATCTCTAAATATCTACTTGTTCCAAAGGTTGCAGAACCACCTAGTGATATAGCTTGAGTAAATTGATATTCTTCTCCACCATATGTAGCTGTATTAGAATTAGCTAAAATTGTAACTGCCTTCCCTGAGGCTGCATAAATAACAACATTTTCGAATTCTTTAGTATCTGTATAGGTTCCAGCAGTTAAATCATTAGCATTTATAACAACAGTAGAGATTGGTTTTGGTCTTAAATCCTCCTTTAATGCACTTAGATTATTACTTGCCGTTACTAAAGAATCATAATTTGTAACCTCACTTCTATCATCTACATTTAATGCATTATACGAATCAAAGGCCTTATTAACTGCTTCTTCATATTGAGTAATATTACTTTCACTTAAAGTCAAAGCTAATACTTCATTTATAAGATTTATTGTTTCTGTAGGACTCTTATATGTTCTATTTGGATTAGTAACTGATACCTTAGATAGCTTACCTTCTAAATTACTAACAATAGTTTTACTTATTAAATTAGATGGATCAATGTAAGCTGTTGGAGTTGTTTTGATATTTGATTTAAAACTAAATGACTCTTTTCCATCATTACATGATTTATTATTATTTATAATATCTTCAACTAAATGACTAGCTGTTAGGTATGCACCATATTTATTATAATGAGTAGCCTCAATACCTGTATATCCTAATTTAGTATTATTGTAAGTTTCATCATATCCACTAGGCCAATTACCTATTAAATCATTTGGCTTTAAAGCCATAAGATAATTAGCATATGTAGGTGTTGCAGTCTCAAGCATCTCCTTAGTATCCTTAAATAAATCGATTAATAAGCAATCCTCTTCACTCGCAAGCTGTCTTACAGCCTCTACATAAGCAAAGTTTTCACCATGTAGGCCTGGACCACCTACTATTTCGTTTCCACTAAACTTAACTCTAGCAACTGGAGTAACTAATACTGGTATAGCACCTTTTTCTCTTGCGAAATCAATATATTGCTTTAAAAACCATTTATATGTACCACCACAATCATATGAATAATAGCTACTACCATATTTAGCTATTTCTTGATAAGCAGTTGTAGATGAGCTAACATTACTTAAATATTCCTGTGGTAAATATGTTGTTTCCTTCTTAGTTCCTGGAGTTGTTGGATATACACCATTTCCATCTGGAGTACCAAGTGGTACCATACGATCATATAATGTTGCATATGATGATGCTTTTTTTGTATCATCATCATTATGTCCAAATTGAATAAACAAATAATCTCCCTCTTCTATTACACTACCTATTGATTTTCCACTATTTTGAGTGAAGGTATAATTACATCCATCAATATCGTATAATCTTCCCTCGTTTATAAAGCTACGAGAGCTTCTTCCTCCTTGAGCACAATTTATTACTTCTATATTATCGTCTAAAAAATAGTCTAAATATTGTCCCCAACCACCAATATATTGATTATCCTCATAGGTTTTAACTGTTGAATCTCCTGCAAGATATATCTTAAAGCTTTGAATATCCTCAGTACCTCCTGTATCACCACTACCTCCAGTATCTCCTGCATCTCCAGGTTTTTCTGTCTCCTCTGTACTAGGAGGTATAACTGGCTTAGAACTATCATCATTACTATTTCCACATGAGGCTAAGGATAAAACACACAAGCTTGCAAGCACTCCTTTAAATAATTTTTTCATTTTATCATCCTTTCATTCAATAGAATTATAAATAAAGGAAAAAATATTGTAAAGCGTTTTCATAGCAATCGATACACATAATAACATAAATGTATCGATTATTAAAATTTAAAATGTTTGTTATAAACCTTCTTTCTTATATTTAAACAAATTATTTCGAATAAAATTCATATTAATTTTACAATTATCAAATATTATTTTAATATAACGCTTTGAATTTTAAATTTAAATAAGTATTTAGCCTTTAATAATGCAAAAAATAATGCATTAATTCTTTTTTTTCGAATAAAATTCAATAAAAACAATATTTTTAATAATTGTGCAACTTTCATAATTTTTTTTATAATTTTAGTGCTATACTACAAATAGATTTTGAAAAAATCATATAAAAAAGAAAAAAAGAGGAGAAAATATTTATGGCAAATTTTAATAATGCATATGTAGCAAAGGTTTATGCTGACCTTGAAAAAAAGGATCCTAATCAACCTGAATTCTTACAAGCTGCAAGAGAAATCTTAAAATCATTAGAATTAGTAGTTGAAAAAAGACCTGAAATCGAAGAGCAACATCTTTTAGAAAGATTCGTTGAACCAGAACGTATTATTCAATTTAGAGTAGCTTGGCTTGATGATAATAATAAAGTTCAAGTTAATAGAGGATATCGTGTACAATACAATAGTGCAATCGGACCTTATAAGGGAGGATTAAGATTCCATCCATCTGTAAATCTATCAATCTTAAAATTCTTAGGACTTGAGCAAGTACTTAAAAATTCATTAACTACATTACCTATGGGTGGTGGAAAAGGTGGATCTGATTTCGATCCTAAGGGAAAGAGCGACACTGAAATTATGAAGTTCTGCCAAGCATTTATGACTGAATTATATCGTCACATTGGACCAGATACAGACGTACCTGCAGGTGATATTGGAGTTGGTGGACGTGAGGTTGCTTATATGTTTGGACAATATAAGAGAATCCGTGATGAATTTACTGGAGTATTAACAGGAAAAGGATTATCATTCGGAGGATCTCTTGCACGTACTGAAGCTACAGGATATGGTCTATGCTACTTCACTCAAGAAGCATTAAAGACATTAAAGAATACAACATTTGAAGGAAAGACAGTTGCCGTATCAGGAGCTGGAAACGTTGCAATCTATGCTATTCAAAAGGTTCACCAATTAGGTGGAAAGGTTGTAACATGTTCTGATTCAAATGGATGGATTTATGATCCTGAAGGAATCGATGTTGAATTATTAAAGGATGTTAAGGAAGTTAAACGTGCTCGTTTAACAGAGTATGCTAAGGCACGTAAATCTGCACAATACTTTGAAAAGAAAAATGGTGAGCATGGAGTATGGCAATATAAAGTAGATATCGCTCTACCTTGTGCAACACAAAACGAATTAAATCTTGAGGATGCTAAGATGCTAGTTAAAAATGGTGTAATCGCTGTTTGTGAAGGAGCTAACATGCCAACTGAGCTTGAAGCTGCTTACTACCTAATCGAAAATGGAGTAATCTATGGACCTGGTAAGGCTGCAAATGCTGGTGGAGTTGCTACTTCTGGTCTTGAAATGTGCCAAAATTCAGCTCGTCTATCTTGGACATTCGAAGAAGTTGATTCAAAGCTTCAATCAATTATGGAAGGAATCTTCCACAATGCTCATGAAACTACTAAGAAGTATGGTCTTAAGGAAAACGACCTACTTGCTGGAGCTAACATTGCTGGATTTGAAAAAGTTTGCAATGCAATGCTTGCTGAGGGTGTATTCTAATAAGCAAAATAACAATCCACCCGTTCAACGGGTGGTATTCAGGCTCCCCTATAAGGGCCTGTGACTTCACAAGCCCCTCAAGGGGCATGTGAAAAATCTGACAACCGCGT
>JBJEFR010000059.1:0-7221 GCA_051874255.1 Anaeroplasmataceae bacterium | reverse complement strand
CTTTATTATTCTACTAACACATAAATCTATTTCATCATTTATAACTTCAATATCCTTAAAATAGTTATATTTATCCCTGCGTTCCTCATATAATTCTTCAACAGTTTTAGTTTTAAATAAAGGTCTAATATTTTTCTTATCATTTAATATTCTTGTTTTAAGATCATCAATACTAACCTTAATATAAACACATTTACCATTCATTAATTCTTTATTCTTAAGTGATACAATTATTCCACCACCACAAGAAATAATCGTATTATCCATCATTCTTATTTCCTCTAGGGCAATACGTTCATATTCTCTAAATTTCTCTTCACCATATTTTTCAAATATTGCTGGTATCTTCATACCAACGCTATTTTCAATATATTCATCTAAGTCAATATATTTAAAATTTAGTACACTTGATAGTTTAATACCTACACTAGATTTACCACAACCTGGCATACCTATTAAATATATATTCATACTACCCCTCCAAAAAGACCTTACAATCATTATATATTTTATCTATAGTTTCATCTATATTGTCTAAATTAACATTATATATATGAGTAGGAAATTGATTTTTAAACCATGTCATTTGACGCTTTGCAAGATGTCTACTATTTAGCTTAATCTCTTCAACTGCTGACTCTAAGGATATTTCATTATTAAAATAAGGTACAAATTCCTTATATCCTATCGCATGAGGACATATTCCTTTTTTATATAATTCATGTACCTCCTTAAGTAGTCCATCCTCCATCATCCTATCTACTCTTTTATTTATTCTATCATATAATATATCTCTATTATCAACATTTAAATAAATAATATAGGATTCATACATAGGATGTTTTTTACTATCAATACTATGAATTGATTTTGAAGTATCTAAAAACACCTCGATAGCTCTAAGAACTCTTTTTCTATTATTAGGATGAATTTTAGTCTGATCAATATCAGGATCTAGCTTTAATAAATAATCATATAATTCCTCATTTGATTTATTTTTAAATTTTTCCTCAAAATTAGAATCTCTTTTTTTAGCACTAAAGGAATAATCAAATAAAACACTTTGAATATAAAGTCCTGTACCACCACATATAATAACATTACCTAGCTCATTGATTATTTTTCTAGCATCATGCTGAAATGATGATACATCATATTGCATAGTTGGGTCTAAAACATCTATTAGATGATGTTTTACTCCGTCCATTTCCTCGATTGTTGGTTTAGCACTTCCTATATCAAGTCCCTTGTATACTGCAACACTATCGCCACTAATAATTTCTAAATTAAGCTTTTTAGCTAATTCTATTGAAATTTTAGTTTTTCCTATTGCGGTTGGACCGACAATTACAATTATCTTATTCATTACATAATCCTCAAAAATAATTTTTCTAAATCCTTACTACTCATTTTAATTATACTAGGTCTTCCATGAGGACAGGTGTAAGGATTATTACATTTATTTAATGCTTCTATTAAATGTAATACCTCCTCCTTAGTTAAGGAATGATTGGCTTTAATAGAATCCTTACAAGCTATTTGTTTAGCTATTCTATCTCTATTCTTAATAATGCTTACCTCTTTATTTTTCATAAACATATTGATTAAATTCCTTATAAATTCATCTATATGATCAAAATCCATCCAATATGGTACCTCTCTTATTAAATAGCTTTGTTTAGAAATTTGATCAATATCAATTCCTATTTGTCTTAAATCCATGATATGCTCATTTATAAATATCATTTCAGTTGGTGTAAATTCAAGCTCATAAGGTATGAGTAAGGTTGTTCTTACATCACTTGGCTTTGAAAGAATATTATAATACTTTTCATAATTTATTCTTTCAGCTGCCGCATGTTGATCCATTATATACATACCTTCTTCATTTTGAAATATAAGATATGTTCCGTGAACCTGTCCAACATATTCTAAATATGGAAGTCTTTTGGTTACTACCATATTAGGAGATTCCTCTATAACCTCATTTGTTGGTATTTTCTTATATTGAGCCTTAGGCTCTTCTAAGACTACTTCTTCCTTCTTTTCTTCAATAATAGGTCTTGTTTCTTTTTCTATAAATGATTCATCTAAGAAGGATATTTTTTCATATCCATCTTTTTTAGGCATAATAGGAACTTGTGGAATCATATTTGACTCCTTTAAAAGCTCCATAGCCATTTGTTTTACCTTTTGGGCTATTTCATCCTCATTAGATATTTTAATAATAGCCTTACTAGGATGAATATTAACATCAATTAATAATGGATCTAAATTTAAATAAATCACTCCAATAGGATATCTTGTATGTGGTATATATGTTGCGTATGCTTCTATTAAGGCATCTGTTAGCTTATAGCTTTTAACATATCTTCCATTACAAATAATGGTGATTTCATTTTTATTAGATCTAGTAATAGTTGATTTACATATACACAGCTTTAAATCAAAGGCTACTGATTTATACTCATTAATAAGTAAATTACGAGCTATATCTAATCCATATATTTCTCCAAAAAGCCTTACTAAATCATTCTTACCTGAGGTATTTAATATTTCATTTCCGTTATTAGATAGACTAAAGGAAATGTCAGGTCTAGATAAAGCAAATTTAGTCATAATTGTACTTACTTGAGCGAGCTCGGTTGGAAGACTTTTCAAATATTTAAGTCTAGCTGGTGTATTATAAAATAAATTCTCAACCTTTATATTAGTTCCCTTATTACATGCATGTGGTAAAGCAGATAGTTTTTTACCAGCTTGATATACTATCTCAAAGCCCATGGAACCATCATTTGTTAATAAGGTCATTTTACTTACTGAGGCAATAGAGGGAATAGCTTCTCCTCGAAATCCTAATGTTAATATACGAAATAAATCTCTTTCTGATTTAATTTTACTTGTTGCATGACGTCCAAAGGCCATTAAGGCATCCTCGTTAGACATACCACATCCATCATCTATTACATTTATTAACTTAACTCCACTATCTAATAAATTAACGTTTATTCTTGTAGACTCGGCATCAATAGAATTTTCAACAAGCTCCTTAACTACTGACATTGGTCTTTCTACAACCTCTCCAGCAGCAATCATATTTGACAAGTGGTTATCTAATTGAACTATTTTTCCCATTATAATCACTCCTCATTTTTTAAATCATACAAGAATTTTAATGCATCCATTGGGGTAAGATTATTTAAATCTAATTCATCGATAGCCTTCTTTATTTTTTCAGCTTTATTTTCTTCTAAAACCTCAGGCTTACTATCATATTCTAAGAAATTAAATAAATCAAGGTTAACCTTTGTCTTTAGTTCTGATTCCTCTAAATGGCTTAATACCTGTTTACTACGCTCTATCAATGATTTAGGAAGTCCTGCAAGAGAAGCTACATTTATACCATAGCTCTTATCAGCTCCACCATCTAGAACTTTATGTAGGAAAACCACTCCCTTATCAGTTTCTTTAGCACTAACGTGAACATTTTTAAGGCGTTTTAAGCTATTTTCAAGCTCAGTTAACTCATGATAATGTGTACTAAATAGCATCACACAGCCAATGCGCTCATGAACATATTCAATTATAGCTTGTGCTAAGGCCATACCATCGAATGTCGAGGTACCTCTACCAAGCTCATCAAACAATATTAGGCTATTTTTGGTTGCGTTAGTAATTGCATAATTAGCCTCCATCATTTCAACCATAAATGTAGATTGACCACTCATCAAATCATCTGATGCTCCAATACGTGTAAATATTGAATCAAATATACATATATCACATGATTTGGCAGGGACGAAGCATCCAATTTGAGTCATAATAGAAATTAAAGCTAACTGGCGCATATATGTAGATTTACCACTCATATTAGGTCCGGTAATTAATAGGGTATTATATTTATTAATTACAATATCATTACATACATACTCATCATCTAATACTGTTTCTACAACTGGATGTCTTCCATCAACAATATTTATAAGTCTTGAATTATTTATATTTGGTCTTACATAATTATTTTTAGTTGATACCTCACTAAATGAAATATAAACATCTAGTATTGAAATAATATTAGCTAAATTTTGTAATGATGAGATTTGTTTTTTACATTCATCTCTAAGCTCTATAAATAAATCATATTCTAGCTTCACTATTTTTTCATCACTACCAAGAACAATTTGTTCATAATGCTTTAGCTCTGGTGAAATAAATCTTTCAGCATTTGCTAATGTTTGTTTTCTTTCATAGCCTGCATCCTCTGGAATTAAATTAATATTTGATTTACTAACCTCAATATAATATCCAAATACACGGTTATAACCAACCTTTAATCCCTTTCCAATTTTAAATTGCTCCTGAAGCTCTCGCTCATAATTTAATATCCAATCCTTTGAGTTTTTAGATATATTTTTTATTTCATCTAAATCACTATTATATCCATCATTAATCATTCCACCTTCTTTAATAGACATTGGTGGGTTTTCAACTAAAGCACTATTTAATAGATCACATAATTCATAGTGAGTATCAATATTATTAGCTAGATTAATAGCAGCATCTAAATCTAATTTAGTTACTAATCCTTTAATCATTGGTATATTTGCTAAGCTTTTTCTAAGCTGTACTAAATCCTTACCATTAGCATTTCCAACACTAATTCTTCCTACTATTCTTTCAAGGTCATATATTGTTTTTAAGGATTCCTTTATTTCTTCTTTAATAATATAATTATTATTTAATGCTTCTACAAAATCTAATCTTTTTTCAATTTCCTTAGTATCAACTAGAGGCTTGTCTATCCATTTATGAAGCATTCTTGAACCCATAGCTGTTTGACATTTATCTAAAAGCCATAATAATGAACCATTTTTTTGTCCTTGTCTTAGAGTTTCTGTTAATTCAAGATTTCTCTTTGTAAAGGGATCTAATCTTAAATAATCCTTTGATTCATAATATAAAGCTTCTCTCATATGAGTCAATTCAGTTTTAATTGTATAGGTTAAATAGTTTAATAATATTCCAATAGTTGGAATAAATTCTTCTGAAATTCCATTTGTAACATATTTTAAATAATCAGGAATTAGAGTGTTATCATTATGTGATATAACTATTTGATAGTTCTTATGTAAATTATCAAGAATTTTTGGCATGAAGCTTGTATTAACAATAATTTCCTTAGCATGTAGGGATATTATTTCATTAGCCAAGGAATCAAGAGATTGTACCTTAGTAACATATACCTCTCCTGTAGATGAATCAGCATATGCTAAAACATACTCTCTTTTTATTGCCCCTATAGAAACTATATAATTATTTTCCTTTGAATTTAGGTCAGTATCTACTGTTGTACCTGGAGTTAAAACCTTAATTACATCTCGCTTTACAAGTCCCTTAGCCAATTTAGGATCTTCAACCTGTTCTACAATTGCCACCTTAAAGCCATTGTCTAAAAGCTTAGTTGCGTAAACCTGATAAGCATGGAAGGGAATACCACACATAGGTACTCTTTCATCAAGAGAGGCATCTTTTCCTGTAAGCTGTAGTTCTAATATTCGTGATGCTAAATAAGCATCCTCGAAAAACATTTCATAAAAATCTCCTACTCGGTAAAATACAATACTATCCATATTTTCCTTTTTAATTGTAACGTATTGTTGCATCATAGGAGATAACTTATTTACATCAACATCATCAATAGTCATTTTAACACCCGTTTTTAAAAAATATTATATTTTATTTTATAATAAAATATGATTTTTTTCAATGATAGGAGGATAGAAAAAAAGAGTATTTCTACTCTTTTGTTTTTTCTAAGAAATTTTCATCTATATCAATGTCTAAATCCTCAATATCTATTGTATTGTTTACCTCATTAAAAACAGTTACCTGCATCTTTGTTTCACCTATTACTTCAACTAAGCAATCAAATGTTATATCTATTTCAATAGAATCCTCTAATATCTTAGCATTCGTAACCGTAGGATGTTTTAAAATTTTGGCAACTACATCAAAATTATTCCCATCCATATATTCTTTTACTAGCTGTACAAGCCTAATATCTTTTATATAATTTACTTTGCTTCTTAAAACATCAGTTTTACTATTTCCTTTTGATGAATACCAAATATTTACTTCAAATGAACCCTTTAATTCAACCTCTTCATCTTTTTTAGTTCCTGTAAATTCATGATTAATAATCCAACATCCTAAAATACTATAGGGTAAAATATCAGTTATTATTTTTTGATTTAAATTAATGACCTTTTTCCCTTTGGCAACTACAGCTTTAGTAACTATTTCTCTTATTTCATTCATATAATTACACCTCAATATAATATATGAATTTAATATTAAATAGTAACATTTTTTTAAATTTAATAATTTTATTATAATAAAAAAGGATATTTAAATATCCTTCTTATAAAATCCTATAAATTAGCAATAATTGCCTCTGTTAAAGTCTTTGTAGTACCTGAACCACCTAAGTCTGGTGTAAGTCCTATCTTTTCTTCTAATACCTTCTTAATTGAGTTTCTGATCTTTGTTGCACATTCACCTTGACCAATATGATCAAGCATCATACATGCGCTCATTAGCATAGCGATTGGGTCAGCCACACCTTTTCCAGCAATATCTGGAGCTGAACCATGTACAGCCTCAAATATAGCTACATCGCGACCTAAATTAGCACCTGGTACTAATCCTAGACCTCCAATTAATCCAGCAATTAAATCAGATATTATATCTCCATATAAATTAGGAGCAACTAGTACATCATATTTCTCTGGATACATTACAAGCTGCATACACATATTATCAACTATTTTACTATCAGCCTCAATAGTTGGGAATTCTTCAGCAATTTTATTAAATGTACGAAGGAATAATCCATCAGATTGCTTCAAAATATTTGATTTATGAATACATGTAACCTTTTTACGTCCATTGTTTAATGCATACTCAAATGCATATCTAATAATACGTTCAGACCCAGCTTCAGTAATTCTCTTAATAGCCTCATATCCACCATCAATTTGATGTTCCTCTCCAATATATAAATCCTCTGTATTTTCTCTTACAGTTACAATATCTACATTTTGGAATTTAGATAATCCCTTAAAAGAATAGGCTGGTCTTAAATTAACATATAGATCAAATGCTAATCTTAATTGAACATTAACTGATTTAAATCCTTTTCCTACTGGAGTAGTAACCGGT
>JBJEFR010000058.1:0-7477 GCA_051874255.1 Anaeroplasmataceae bacterium | reverse complement strand
ATTGTGTTAAAACTAATAGTATACTGAAATTAAATTATGGTTCATTTTTAAAAAAAAGCACAAATGTATGGTCTATTATGAAGGAGGATAAATATGGAAATTAAAAGTGAAAATATTAAAGAAATAATCCTTGACACATTATATGTATTCTATGCAGAGAATGAAAATTATTATTCGGATGTATTAAAAATTACAAAGAATTCTATAAACTATAAAAGAAAAAGTTATGTAACTGGTAAAACTATTTCTTCTTGGCAGTATAAAACAAATAATGAATTATTTAACATTAATTATGAGAATTTACTCGAGGCATTAGACAAGGAATTAAAAAAAGAAAAAATGATTACATATACTACAGATGTTGCTTGTTATACTATAACAATAAAATTTGTTGATGGTTCGGAAATATTAATTGATAGAACTGACAATTTTTTTAGTAATGGTATGATGAAGTTAGCTAATGCTTTCTTGCAAATGATTCCCCAAGGTGAATTATATCCTGACTTGCTAGAATATTATTTTTCAATAGAAACATTAGATAAAGATACATTAAATGAAATAACTAAAGAATCATTAATTGCTTTAATGTATGCTGAAGATGGGGCAATGGGAAATCCTGGTCATATAGAAGTAATAGATGAAAATTGTATTCGTTATATTGCTGAAACTTTATTTGGTGCTGAAGTTACTCAAAAAGAAGTAACCTCACTATTTGATGGAATTGATGAATTTCAGGAATTATCCATATCTGATATTTCAAATATATATTTAAATGATTCTTGTTGGAAATATATTAATTTAGGATGTGGTAACCATTTATTTTTAAGAGATGATTTTTATAATGATATATCAAATTTAATATGTTTACCAAAAGCTTCAATGCTTTATAAAGCATGGAACGATTATATTGAATCTAAATCATTTTAATACCAATGATCACTTACAATGTTGTAAGTGATTTTTTAATTTATATAGATAGGGATAAATAAGAAAAAACGATCCTTTATAATATAGTTCTACTAAGAGAATAGAACTATAAAGGACCGTTCTTACAAGCGTAAATTAATATTTGTATTTACCTTATTAACTTATAGTTGCACTTTCAGTTGAGTACACTGTTGTATAGCCACTATATGTGTAAGCATTAGTATAAGTAATTGTTTCACTTCCAATAGTTATTGTATGCTCACCACTTGAAAGTCCTGATGAATTGCTTTGGGTGGTTGTTAATTCACTTGAAACATCAAGTGAACCTTCACTAGCACCTCCACCGAATGGATTACCTCCAGGTCCTCCTCCAGGTCTATTGCTTGAGCTTCCACTTGAAGAGCTACTTGAAGTATAACCAATGATAATTGTTGTTCCACCAGTAATAGTTATTGTTCCATCAGCATCAAGAGGACATGCATTTTGATTATTTGGACCACGAGTTATAACGATACCACCAGAAATTGTAATTGTACCATTTGAGTCAATTCCATCAGTATCTCCATTTGGATTAACTGTAACATCAAGTCGACCACCAGATACATTAATTTCGCTTTGACCATTAACACCATCATCAGATGCAGTAACTGTAGCTGTTCCGCTAACAACATTAATGATGTTTCCTTCAAGTCCTTCATAAGACTCTTCAACTATAACAGTTGCACCATCAATAGTTAATGTTCCATCTGCATGAATTCCATCATCATGGGTTTTAACATAAATGGTTCCACCAGTTAAGTTTACTGAACCACTTCCAGTAGTAGAAGTACTTTCAATGATTTCATCATTGTTAGCATGAATAGCATCATCATAGGCATAAATAGTAATTGTTCCACCGCTTATTGTAATTTCGTTATTTGCCTTTAATCCTTTTGTAGAATAAACAAGCTTATCAGAATTACTACTAGAAGAAGTCTCATAAAGGGTCCAACTTGTTGAAATAGAAGAACTACTAATTGATGTAATCTGTAAAGTATCATAATTTGCATTTAAAGCTTTTGAAGAAGATACTACATAATAATCAGAAATTGAACCTTGAGTTTGATCAGAAGTATAAACATAAACTTCAAAGCTAGTAGCACCAGCTACTGTATCTACAGGATAATAATTATATCCAGAACTTGTTTTTGAAGCTGTTGTATCGGCATTTACCATTGTGTATCCAGAAGTTGTTTTATATCTTATAGAATAAGTGTATGTATATGAGCTATTTACTAAAATATAGTAAGTTCCACTAACAACTGAACCAATGCTTGAAACCTTATCACCAGCATATTCACTTGTAGTATAAATATTTACGACTGTGCTATCACCAGAAATGATTACATCATAAGCTGCATCAATTCCATCGCTTCCAGAGTATATTGTGATATTTCCACCACTAATTATTACGTTACCCTTTTGATTTAACTTTGATGATAGACCATTATTTGAAGTTTTTATTCCATCTCCATCTGTTGCAATAAGTGTTATTGTACCACTTTCGATAGAAACCTCATCATTTCCTTTTAATGCGTTGTCAACACAAGTAACATTTAAGGTTTGATTCTTTACCTGTAAATCATCTTTTGTATTAACTCCATTATTATTAACAGATGTTATATTTAATGTTCCACTTCCAGATAAATTAAGATCAACTGCAGAGTAAATTGCTGCAGATTTTTGTGTTGAATCACTACCTATAGCTTCTCTATTATCTATAATTGTGTTTGTTGTTCCTTCACTCGCATTTATAACAACTTTACTTGCTGTGTTTATAAATATTGGACTATTGTATGCACTAGTAATTGTTACATCGCTTAAAACTAAAGTAAATTTATATGTCTCAGTTTCATCTACATCAATTACGATGTTTCCATTAAGGTTACCAGATAATGTATAGCTAGTATCTGCAGCTATTGTACCAAATGTAATAGTATATTCACCAGTAGTATTATTTTCTGATATTGTATAGCAATTATCAGTTCCTTTGGTGTATGTTACACTAAAATCATAAGTAGTCTCAACTTCATTTATAAACCATGTTAAAGCTTTATTAGAAGTAGTACCATCATTCCAAGCATAGTTTGTTGTATCTAAAAGAGCAATAATAATATTATAAGTTCCAGCATTTGTTGCACTTAATGTTGAACTCTCTTCAACAATCATCATTTTTTCACTATTAAAATTAGAGATATTAGCTGTTGAAATTGTTTTTTCTGTTCCATCATAGTCAAAAGAAGCAGAAAGTGTTGGAATATTAATTGTTTCATTACTGATTGTCCATGTATAGCTTATATCATTGGTTGTTCCATCAGACCAAGTAATATTTGTTTTGTCATTCAAAACAAATGTTATTAAGTATGTTCCTTTTTGTAAAGCTTTTGTAGTACTTTCACTTGAAATGCCTACATAATTACTATCATATGATAATGTTGGACTTAATTCTTCTCCAGTATAAGTTAATGCACTATTTGTTATTGTTGGAATAGAAATTGTCATAGGTGTTATTTCCCAAGAAATAGTAATGTCATCTATTGTACCATCTGTCCAAGCATAATTTGTTACTTCATTAGTATTATTTAAGCTATATGTTACAGTATAATTTCCTACATTTGTAGCACTAATTGAGCCAGTTTGTGTCATATATTCTGAGTTGTAGTTTGAAATATTTAATAATTGTTCCTCACCATTATATACAAAACTTGTATTAGCTGCTGTAACATTTTCTATTTGTTTTTTATTTATTTTCCATGTATAGCTTAGATTAACATAGCTATTATCACTCTCCCAAACATAATTTCCAGTTTGGTCTTTTAAAGAGAAGGTGATAGTATAAGTATTAGCATCAGTTGCACTTGTTGTTCCAGTTTGTGTAACATAATTACTATCATAATTTATTGTAACAGCTTTTTCAGTACCATCATAAGTGAAATTAGTATTTGTTACTATTGGTTCTGAAACCTTTATTGGAGATATTGTCCAACTAATTATTTTATTAGAAGTAGTACCATCACTCCAAGCATAGTTTGTTGTATCTAAAAGAGAAACAACAATACTATAAGTTCCTGCGTTTGTTGCACTTAATGATGAATCTCCTTCAACAATCATCATTTTTTCACTATTAAAATTAGAAATATTAGTTATTGAAATTGTTTTTTCTGTTCCATCATAATCAAAAGAAGTAGAAAGTGTCGGAATATCAACTAAATTATTCACAATAGACAAATTGATTTCTATATTTGTAATAATATTATAATTTGTACTGTCTATTGGAGTAAATGTTGCATAATATGTTCCAGCCTCTGTTACAACTATTTCTTCATTTGTCCAAGAAAGATTATAGGCTGATAAATCTATTGATGATAGTTTTTGCCCAGATAAAATTGCAAGGCCTGTAGGAATTGTATAATCGACATTTACAACTGGATCTGCTTTAGAAATTGTAAAAGCAGCTTCATCAGATATTGAATAATAATTTTCTGTTTCTGTAATGGTAATTTTAATCTCATAATTACCTGCATTTACAGGTGCAACAGTAGAATAATTATCATTTCCATTTTCTTTATATAATATGGTTATATCTCCATCTGAATTTGTTGAATATTTTGCTTCAACAGCAACTCCATCATAAATCTTTGACATGTCATTAATTGTTAGTGTTGCAGTTTGTTTTTTCGAAGAGTCCGTAACAGTACAAGAACTGATAAAACATGCACACACAATCATGCTTAACATAATAATAAATCCTAATAATCCCTTTTTCATAAATTAGTATAATCGAATTGTACTTTAGATTATACATTCACCTTCTTTCAAATAAGTTTATAGTTATGAGTACAACATAACTTTTATAGCATATTATAAATGCTATACTTAAATTAGTAATGTAAAATACTTCTTTCTTTTATTATACCAAATTCTTATTAAAAATAATTTCGCTAATTAAGCGATTGAATTTATAAAATTATTGGTAATTTTTAAAGATAATTTAAATTGAGTGTAAATTATTGAAATACACATTAATTTGTTGTATAAAATTTATTAAAATATATATAAATAGAAAATTAATGGTTAAATGTGTTATAATTTTTTCAAAAGATGAATATTTTAAGAAATAAATTATTGGAAAAATGATTTCTAAGTTAATAAAAAATTGGATTATTTGAGTTATTTATCTATTCCAAATTCATATTTTAAATCTTACGAAACTATTTCTAATCTTATATTTACCATAAATGGCGAATTAGATGAAGATTATAACTTGTTTAATTTTATATAGAATATTTATTAGCATAGAAAAAACAAAGAATTGGAGTGATAATTATGATTCCAGAATATGTAAATGATTGGTTAACAATTATTGAACAAATGAATAATGACAACACATATAAATTAGCATGGGGTAGAGCAGTAATTGAATGTGTTACATTTGATGATTTTGATATTATTGAGGATAAAGCTATCATAGCCTTTGATAAAATTTCTTTAAGAATGCTTAAATATTATTGGAATCAATTATTCTTTTTTAAATTGAAACAATCTCCTTATAAAGATAAGGATCCTATTATTTGCAAGGATACTGAAAAATTAATTGAAATATATAAAAGTAAAACTAACTCATCAATTCCGATTTGGTTTGATGATGCCCAAAAATATTTTGATAAAAATGATAAAGCTACGTTTTCTAACACAATAAAGCATATATCTAAAACATTGCATGAAAATGTATGTTGGAGATTTAAAAATATACCTAACAAAGTATTAGAAATATATGAGTATAATAGAAAAGAATCAACTATTATCATTAGTATGAAAAATATAAAGGAATTAAAAAACTATTCAATTATTTTATCTAAGTTATTAAATTATAAATGGGCACAGCTATTAGAAAAATATAATTTTTCTCCAAAAATTGCTTCAAAGGTAAATGGAATTTCAGAAGCCAAATTAAAGAGAAATAATTTAAAAAAATATAAAGAGGAATTATTAAAAGAATTTAAAGGAAAAGAGATTATTGATTTTTATACAGGTACGCCAATATCTGAAAATGATATATCAATTGACCATGTAATTCCTTGGAGTTTTATGTATTCAGATGATATCTGGAATTTAGTGATAACTAGTAAAAGTTTTAATTCATCAAAATCTAATTCGATTCCTTCAAATGAAACAATAGAAAAATTAAAAATAAGAAATAATAATTTAAATCCATTATTATCAGGATCCTTCAAATTAGCAATGGATGAAGCGATTAAGAATAATTATGTTGATAAGTTTTATTATGAAAGTAGGCTTTAGAATGAATTATTATAAAGAACATTCTTTTGAATATATTTTAAATACTAAAAATATTAATATGAAAGAGCTTTATGATTTATTTTTAAAATATGCAAAGCCAAAATCAAAATTGCTTGATGTAGGATTTGGTAGTGGAAGAGATATGCTATTCTTTTCATCTATTGGTTTTGATGTTTTTGGGATTGATCCTGAACCGATATTTGTAAAAGAAGCTAAGGAAAAAGGACTTAATGTAGAATGCATGGCTATATCTGATTATTTTGGAGTAGAGGAAATTTATGATAATATTTGGGCATCAGCATCATTGCTTCATATTCCTAAAGAAATGTTAAATCAAGCATTTATGATATGTAGTGATTTATTAAAGGTAAATGGAATAATGTATTGTTCTTTTAAATATGGTGATTTTAGTGGAATAGAAAATGGTAGATATTATACATATTTAACAGAAGAATTAATAGATGATTACATAAATGATACTAAATTAGAAGTATTAGAAATAAAAATTACGGAAGACAAGCTAAACAGGAAAAATAAATGGCTAAATGTTATATTAAAAAAATCTGATTTAATTTTATAATCTTTTAAAATGAAATATTTATAATATGAATATTAACTGGAGAGTGGTTTATATGATAAAAAGAAAAATAGAATATGATTATCATATTGAATACAAAAACCAATTAAATAATACCAATTATTTATTTTGTAATGTTAATAATGAATATGAAGAAAATGAAATGTATGATTTATACGAAACAAAACATTATTTATTAGAATTAGATAATGAAATGAATGTTTGTAATAAAAAATATTTATCATCAGTAGCTTGGTATGATTTGGTATATTACAGTAATAAAAACTTTATATTTAAATCACAGGAAATGGATGGATTTGATACATATGAAGACCTTGATGGTAATAGGATTAATGTTCAATCCACTAAGCATGGACAAAATTTTACTATAATTGATGATAAATGCTATGTTTTCAGTAAGGATAAATTTAATCCAAATTATATGGTTTATAATAATAAATTAGAGCCTTTAGATTTAAAAGATAAAACTTATCAAGAAATGTATGATAGTTATAGAGATATTAAGTATTTAGAATTCAATGAAAAAGTAGAAAATATATTACCCAAATATAGTATTATTTATTATAATGATGAAGAAATTATAACATCAAATAAAAAATATCAAGATGATTA
>JBJEFR010000057.1:0-34196 GCA_051874255.1 Anaeroplasmataceae bacterium | reverse complement strand
GTGTAAAAGTATTAGGAGGAGATATCTTATATGGAGCCTTCTATAATTGTTCTAACATAGAAGAAATCATAATAGGTGAAAATGTAACAAGCATCGGTTCATCTGCTTTCTATAATTGTAGTAGTTTAACTTATAATGAATATGATAATGGATATTATTTAGGAAATGAAACTAATCAATATATGGTATTAGTAAAAGCAAAATCAACAGATATAACAAGCTGTGAGATAAATGAAAATACGGAGATAATATGTTACTCAGCTTTTTCTGGATGTAATAATATAACAAGTATCATGGTTCCGGAAGAAGTAAAAAATATCGGATCATCTGCTTTCGAAGGATGTAGTAGTTTGGAAAATATCACAATCCCATTCGTAGGAGCAACACTAGATGGAACAAGTAATACACATTTTGGTTATATTTTCGGAGCAATTTCATATAGTTATAACTCAAGTTCTATACCAAGCACATTAAAAGAGGTTGTAATAACAGGTGGAACATGTATAGGTTGGCGTGCCTTTTATGGATGTACTAGTTTAACAAGTATAGAAACCCCAAGTAGTGTAACAAGCATCGGAGATGATGCCTTCTATGGATGTACTAGTTTAACAAGTATAGAAATCCCAAGTAGTGTAACAAGCATTGGAGATGATGCCTTCTATGGATGTAGTAGTCTAATATATAATGAATATGATAATGCATATTATTTAGGAAATGAAATAAATCCATATATTGTATTAGTAAAAGCTAAATCTACAGATATAACAAGTTGTGAGATAAATGAAAATACAAAGATAATTTATTATTATGCCTTCAGGGGATGTAGTAGTCTAGGAAGTATAGTCATCCCATCAGGAGTAACAAGCATTGGAACATCAGCTTTCAAAGGATGTAGCAATTTAATAAGCATCACAATCCCATCAGGAGTAATAAGTATTGGAGAAGATTCCTTCGTTCTTTGTGATAAATTAGAAAAAGTATATTATGACGGAACAATAGAGGATTGGTGTAAAATAGAATTTGAAAATAGATGTTCAAATCCAATGTCTTATGGGGATTCTTTCTATATGTTAGATTTAAATGGAAGCGTTTCATTAAATGGAAATGAATATAGTTTAGCTACAGAAATAAATATTCCGGAAGGAATAACAATTATTGGTCATAACCAATTCTATGGATTTAATAATATTACATCAATAGTAGTTTCATCAAGTGTAACAAGTATCGGCTATGAAGCCTTCTATAATTGTGTTGATCTCTCAAGTATAACATTTGCAGAAGAAAGTCAATTAACAAGCATCGGATCATCTGCTTTCGAAGGATGTAGCAATTTAATAAGTATCACAATTCCAGCAAGAGTAACAAGCATCGGATCATCTGCTTTCGAAGGATGTAGTAGCCTAGAAAGCATGACAATACCATTTGTAGGAGCAAAAGCAGGAGTAACATCTAGTGATACATATCAATATCCATTTGGATATATCTTTGGAGAAAATAGTTATACAGGCGGAGTCGCAACACAACAATCATATTATGGTTTAAAAACAAGTAGTACAACAACTACCACATATTACATACCATCAACATTAAAGAGTGTAACAGTATTAGGTGGAAATATATTATATGGAGCGTTCGATGAATGTTCTAATATAGAAGAAATCAATCTAGGAGAAGATGTAACAAGCATTGGTTCATATGCCTTCTATAATTGTAGTAGTTTGACAAGTATAAATATCATAGGTGGTGTAAAAAGCAATGGAGAATACATATTCTATAATTGTAGCAGTTTAACAAGTATAAAAATAGCAAGTGGTGTAACAAGTCTCGGATATTCTACCTTCTCAGGATGTAGTAGTTTAATAAGTATAGAAATCCCAAGTAGTGTAACAAGTATCGAAGCTTATGTATTCAGAGGATGTAGTAGCCTTGTAAGTATAGTCATCCCATCAGGAGTAAAAAGCATCGGAGGAGCTGCCTTCTATGGATGCAGTAGTTTAACAAGCATAAAAATTCCAAGTAGTGTAACAAGTATCGGAGAAGATGCCTTTAGATATTGTTACAGATTAGTAGAAATATATAATTTATCATCACTAGATATAACTATAGGATCTACTGATAATGGATATATAGGATATTATGCAAAAGTAATACATACATCATTAAGCTCTAAAAGCAATATAATAAGAAAAGATGGTTATATATTTGTAAATGATAGTACCATTTATTATTTAGTAGGATATGAAGGAACAGATACAGAATTAGTGTTACCAGATAGTATTAATGGTAAACGTTATATAATTAATGATTATGCTTTCTTTGGATATAGTAGTTTAATAAGTGTAGTAATACCAAGTAGTGTAACAAGTATTGGATATTCAGCTTTTTATAAGTGTAGTATAAGAAGTATAACAATCCCATTTGTAGGTTCAACGTTAAATGGTTCTGAGAATACTCATTTTGGTTATATTTTTGGTGCAGATACTGCAAATAATCAGCCATCGTTTATCTATTTAATAGAAGAAGTAATAATAACAGGTGGATCAAGTATAGACTCATTAGCCTTCTATGGATGCAGATTAACAAGCATAACAATTCCAAGTAGTGTAACAAGTATTGCAAAAGCAGCTTTCTACGATTGTGGTATGAAAAAAGTATATTATAAAGGTACATCATTTGAATGGTCTAATATTAGTATTGATAGTGAAGATAATTTATGTTTGACTAATGCTACTATATATTACTATAGTGAGTCTGAACCAACTAGTTCTGGTAATTACTGGTATTATGATAGTGAAGGTAATATAGTTATTTGGTAATAAATATAGGTATAGGGGAATATTATATTCCCTTATACTTAAAATATAAGGGAGTATTTTATGGAAGAAGTTGCAAATAGATTTATTGTAGGAAAATTATTTAAAATAGTATTTAGTGTATGTTTTATAGTTTTAATTTTATTAAATGTAATTCCTGATTTAAAAATAGTAATAGAATGTGTGAAAAATAAACAGTATGAAAAGATATTTGTAGGAATTAATTATATGTTTGTGATGTTTTCTATATTGGAATTATTATCATGCTTAATGATATTATTTAATTATAAGAAATTGAATAAACAATATAATAATATTAATAGTACTAATATGTTATTTATACTATCTATTTTTATGGGGTCTTTTATTGATCTTATATATGATGTAATTGGTGGTGGATTAGAATTTGATTTTAAAATAGTTGTTAGTGCAGTTAGCTTAATTACTTTAGTAGTTATAGCTGGAATTACTAAAAGGAAAAAAGATAATTATTTTATGCTATCAATATTAGAATTAATAGGATCTGTTGTTCTATTATTATTTATGTTAGTTAATAGTAGTATAATGAAGGATGCACTAAGTAAGGATTTTACTTTATATTTATTTATGGCATTATATGGTATTTGTATAGTGGATGCTATTATAGGTATTTTATATTTTAAGAAAAATAATTCAGTAGAAGAAATTTAATAATATTCTTGCATATTAATAATTAATGAGTTATTATTTAAATATCTAAGGGAGTAGATGGCCTTTTTAGGCTTGTAGATTTCGTCATCACGATTTTTATAAATCCGGAGCTACATTAAACATCAAGACTTAGTATAGACGTCTATACTTGTCTTTTTGTTCTCCATAAATAAAGACAGGTTTAGGCCTGTCTTTATTATTTTTTTTGGAGGAAATGTATGGAAGAAAAAATTGAATGTATGGAGTTAGAGGAAGTAGAAAGGGTATTTGAAACGGATTTTAAGAAGGGACTAAGTGAAGAGGAGGCAGAAAAAAGATTATTAAGGTATGGTAAGAATGAGCTAGTAGAAAAGAAAAGAAAATCATGGATTAGAATTTTTTTAGGTGAGCTTAATAATCCTATGATTTATGTTTTATTTATTGCGATATTAATAACTATTATGATATCAATATATGAAACAGTTAAATGTATTAAAGAGGGTAATAGCTTCAGCTTTACTAATACTGGTGATTGGCCTGATGTTATTATAATAATGATAGTTATATTATTAAATGCTTTAATTGGTACTGTCCAGGAAATTAAAGCATATAATTCCCTTGAGGCTTTAAAGAAAATGTCAGCTTTAAAGTCCATGGTTATAAGAGATGGTAAAAAACAAAGAATTGATTCAAATCTATTAACAATAGGAGATATTGTAGTAATTGATGATGGAGATAATATTGGTGCAGATCTTAGATTAATAGAGACATGTAATTTAAAGGTTAATGAATCATCATTAACTGGTGAATCTATGCCTACGCTTAAAAATGCTAATATGATTTTAGGTGATAAGACAGGTATAGGAGATAGGCTAAACTGTGCTTATATGTCTACTAATGTATCCTATGGAAGAGGTATAGGTGTAGTTTGTAATGTTGGTATGAATACCGAGATTGGTAAAATAGCTTCATCTATTTCATCTAGTGATGAGCCTAAAACTAATTTAGAAAAGATTCTTATGAAGCTATCTAAGTTTTTAGGATTATTAACCTTATTAATAGTTATTGTAGTATTAGCTATTGATATTATGTGGATATTAATAGATGGTCATGGTAGTAATATAGAATATTATATAGAGGCAATGCTTTCATCTATTTCTTTAGCTGTCGCAGCTATTCCTGAGGGATTATCAGCAGTTATTACTATTGTGCTTGCGCTTGGGGTTTTAAGGATGGTTAAGGTTAATACGATTGTGAGTAAGCTTCAAAGCGTTGAAACCTTAGGCTCAGTTAGTGTTATATGCTCTGACAAAACGGGAACTTTAACCTTAAATAAGATGACAGTTGTTAAGTGCTATGTTAATAATAAGCTTTATGATGAAGAGGCTTTTATTAATTATAAGGGTGAGCTTAGTGAGCTTGTTATTGGGCTTTGCTTATGCTCTAATGCTTCAATTGATGGCGGGCTTTTTGGTGATCCTACTGAAATAGCTTTGGTTGAGCTTGCGAATACCTTAGGCTTTAGAAAGGTATTATTAGAGGATAAATATCCTAGGGTAGATGAATTACCTTTTGATAGTAATAGAAAAATGATGTCTACGCTTCATAAAAAGAATAATGAGCATATTTTATATACTAAGGGTGCTTTAGATAGTATCTTAAAATATACTAAAAAAATAAATGATGGTAATACAGTAAGAGATATTACAGAAAATGATATTAATAAAATATTAGAGGTTAATAGCAAATATTCTAAAGAAGCATTAAGAGTATTAGCTTTAGCCTATAAAGAATCTGATAAGGTAGAGGAAACTGATTTAGTGTTCTTAGGCCTTGTCGCAATGATTGACCCTCCAAGACGCGAGGCTCATGATGCAGTACTAGAGCTAAAGGATGCTGGTATTACTACCGTAATGATTACCGGAGATCATAAGGATACAGCCTTTGCAGTAGCTAAAAAGCTTGAGATATGTAATAGTGAGGATGAATGCTTAACAGGTAGTGATATTGATAGTATGAGTCAAGAAGAGCTTATGGAGGCTTGTAAAAGCGTAGGAGTATTTTCAAGGGTATCACCTGAAAACAAAGTCCAAATTGTGCGTGCATTTCAAGGCCTTGGTAATATCTGTGCAATGACCGGTGATGGTGTAAATGATGCACCATCACTTAAAGCGGCAGATATTGGTATTGCGATGGGTATAACCGGTACTGATGTTAGTAAGGACGCAAGTGATATGATTTTAGCTGATGATAATTTCGCATCTATAAAAAGCGCAGTATGTGAAGGAAGAAAAATATATAATAATATTAGAAAAACGGTTTATTTCTTATTAGGAAGTAATATGGCAGAGGTATTTACAATGCTTTTATTAATTATTATTGGTCTTCCTGCTCCTTTAATAGCTATTCACCTGCTATGGGTAAATCTTATTACAGATAGCCTTCCAGCTATCGCTTTAGGTGTTGAGCCACAGGATGAATCAATAATGAAGGAGCATCCAAGAGCCAAGGATGAAGGCATATTTGCTCACGGTGGATTATTTTACACTATAGGATATGGTTTGGTTGTAACTATAGGAGTAATTATTTCTTATTTTGCATGTGCTTGGTTAAATGGTGTATATAGCTTAAGTGCTATTAAGGATTTATATTCTAATAATAGTAATATATTACATCAAGCTCAAACAATGGCGTTTACAACTTTAGCCTTTAGTGAATTATTCCATATGCTTGGTATGAGTAATACTAAGAGAAGCATAGTATTTATATTTAAGAATAAAAATATTATGCTATTTATAGCCTTTGTTTTAGGAATTATTTTACAAGTATTTGTTATAAAGGTACCAGGTATATCAGATGTTTTCCAAACCTATAATATAAGTGGTATAGAATGGGTTATAGTATTAGTTTTATCTATATTACCTATATTAGTACATGAAATAGTAGTAGTTATTAAGAAAATAAAAAAATAAAATAAAAAACACTGCCTAATTTTTAAGTATGAGCTTTGTACAATTATTTTAAATATTGTATAATATACTTAAAAAGGCAGTGATTTTTTATTTAATGATTATAATGTTGTTGTAGATTGGGCAAGCTAAATTATTAAATAGCTTATGATTATTTTAATAAAATTATGTCAATTTAGAAAAAAAACTATAAAATAGTTAATATTTATAGTATAATATTGTGGTGTCTTATGATAAATATAAAAAATAATGAGGAGTGTTATAATGAATAATAACTTAGTAATTGTCGGAACTCAATGGGGAGACGAAGGAAAAGGTAAGATTACAGACTTCTTAGCTCAAAGAGCTGATGTAGTTGTTCGTTATCAAGGAGGAAATAACGCAGGACATACTATCAATTTTGATGGTCAAAAATTTGCGTTACAAACTATACCTTCAGGAATTTTCACTCCACATATTATTAATATAATGGCAAATGGAATGGTTGTTAATCCTAAGGCTTTACTTGGTGAGCTTAAAGCATTAGAGGAAAGAGGAATAGTAGATTATAAGCTATATATTTCTGATAGAGCTGCATGCGTTATGCCATACCATATGATGCTTGATGGAGCAAGTGAGGAATTAAAGGGAGAGAATAAGATTGGTACTACTAAAAAGGGTATCGGTCCATGCTATACTGATAAGGCTTCAAGAATAGGCATAAGAATTGGAGATTTATTAGATCCAGAATATTTCCATGAAAGATTATCACAAGCTTTAGTTATTAAGAATATGGAGCTTAAGATGTATGGACTTCCTGAACTAGAGCTAGAGCCTTTATATAATGAATATATCGAAATAGGTAAACAAATTAGCAAATTTGTTTGCGATACATCTGTATTATTAAATGAACAAATTTCTCTTGGTAAGAAAGTATTATTTGAAGGAGCTCAAGGAGTAATGCTATGTCTTGATCATGGAACATATCCATATGTTACATCATCATCACCTACAGCTGCCTCAGTGCCTTTAAATACAGGAATTGCTCCTAAATATATTGAAAATGTTTTAGGTATATGCAAGGCCTACACAACAAGAGTTGGAGAAGGTCCTTTCCCGACTGAAATAGATGGTGATTTAGCTCACTATATTCGTGAACGCGGTCATGAATATGGTACCGTTACAAAACGTCCTAGAAGAGTTGGATGGCTAGATGCAGTAGTACTTAAAAATGCTGTAAGAGTATCTGGATTAAATTATCTATCTTTAATGCTATTTGATGTTTTAACAGGTATTCCTGAGCTTAAAATATGCACAGGATATGAGCTAGATGGTAAAATAATTGATTATATACCAGGTACATTATCAGTATTTAAGAGATGTAAGCCAGTTTATATAACATTACCTGGATGGACTGAGGATATCACAAATGTTACATCATTTGATGAATTACCAGAGAATGCTAAAAATTATTTAAGAAAGATTGAAGAGATTACTAATACTCGTGTAGCTATATTCTCTGTAGGACCTGATAGAAAACAAACTATTGAGCTTATAAAGATATTCTAATGAAAGAAAATTTACTTATTAGTGCATGCCTTTGTGGATGTAACTGTAAATATAATGGAAAAAATAATTTAATAGATAAATTAGATTTACTTAAAGAAAAATATAATTTAATTTATATATGTCCTGAAACCGCTAGTGGACTTGAAATGCCTAGAGATCCTGCTGAAATAAAAAATGGTAAGGTTTATTTAAAAAATGGATTAGATGTTACAAATGAGTTTAATTTAGGAGCCTTAAAGACATTAAAAAAATGTCTTAGCTATAATTGCAAAAAGGCTTTATTAAAGGAATCTAGTCCATCATGTGGTGTTCATACTATATATGATGGAACATTTTCTAAGGTAAAAATACCAGGACAAGGAGTAGCCTCTAAATTATTACTTGAGAATAATATAGAGCTATATTCAGAACAAGAAGTAGATTTATTATTATAACAATACCTCTAAGTTTTTACCTAGGGGTATTTTTTTGTTTTAATTAACTTGTCGAGTATACTAGACAAGAATATATAGTTTTTGTCGACTATACTCGACAATAATTTTATTTTTTGATAAAAGAGCCATACTCTGAATAAACGAGTGAGGTTCCAAAACACAAAGAAAACGCTTTCATAAAATATTTTGGCACTCTTGTGTTGACATTGCCAAAATTAGATGTATACTATAAGTGTAATTGGCAGATAGTAAGCAAGAGTGCCAACGAGAAAGGGGTATAATATATGATATACGATTTAAATGATGTAATGAATGGTTTTGTAGATGAATTAAATAAGGTGTTTGGAGGTAATACAGAGGTTGGAATGTCTTTAAAAAGCGATGTCTATGAATTTGATGATAGATATGAAGTATTTACAGATGTACCAGGAGTAACTAAGGAAAATATAAATATTTCTTATAAAGAAAAATCTGTATTGATTGAAGTTAATCCAAACGAAGAGGCTAAGGATAATTTAATTCTTAGTGAAAGAGCTTTAGGTAAGGGATATAAAAGAATTTACCTAGCTAAAGAAATTTCCTTTGATGAAGCAAAGGCTAGCTTAACAGATGGAGTGCTAAAGGTAACTTTACCAAAAAAGATGCCTAAAAAGGCAAATATAATTATTGAATAATAGGAGGATATGGGTATGTATTTTTTAGATGAAAATTTCGGTAATGCTTTAAAAGAGGTAACACAAAGTATAAATGCTTATAGCTTAAGAACAGATATTGTAAGAGATGAGAATAGCTATAGTATTTATGTTAATGTTCCGGGGGTTAAAAAAGAGGATATTAGCTTAAATGTAGAGGATAATAAGGTTTATCTAGAGGTAAAAAGAGCTAATATGGAAGAAAGTGAAGGAAAATGTATTATTTCACAAAGAAGCTTCACAGAGGCTAAGAGGGTTTATGAACTTGAGGATATTAATCCAGATAGTGTTAAGGCTAAATTAGAGAACGGAGTACTTTGTATTAATATTTCTAAGATAGTTAAAGAGCCAGAGATTAAAAAAACTATTTTAATTGAATAATAAAGCATGAAAACCATATCAAGTAAAAATGATATGGTTTTTTGTTATAGGAACAAACGTTGCGTTTTATTGACATAAATCGACTAGTTTAGTAAAATAAAGTTACAAGGAGATTTATGAATATGTTAAGATTGTTTACAGATAGTGATACTGATATGACACCAGAGGTGGCTAAAAGGTATGGATATAATATAATAAGTATGCCTTATATTATAAATGACAAGGTTATTTATCCATATAAGGATTATGAAGAATTTAATGCAAAAGAATTCTATGATTTATTAAGAAAGGGAGTTATTCCTACAACTTCAGCTTTAAATATTGAAGAATATATTAATTATTTTGAACCAGTTTTTCAAGCTGGTGATGATATTTTATATGTTAGATTTTCAGCAGCTATGTCAGCTACATTTCAAAATATGAATAAAGCGTTAGATATACTTAAAGAAAAATATCCTGAAAGAAAATTTTATGAAATAGATACTTTAGGTATAACTATAATGAGCTATATTATTGTAAGAGAGGTAGGAGAGCTCGTTAATGCAGGGAAAAGTATTGAAGAGATTTTAGAATGGTCTAAAAACGAGGTTTTGAAGTTTGCAACATACTTTTATGCTGATGATTTAAAGTTCTTTAAGCGTAGTGGAAGAGTTAGCGGACTTGCAGCCTTCTTTGGTGGAATGATTGGTATTAAGCCAATTATTGCTATGGATGATACTGGTACAATGAAAACAGTAGGTAAAGAAAGAGGAAGAAAAAAGGCTGTAGAAAGATTATTAAAATATGTAGTAGAGCTTGGGGATGATTTAAATAATCATACTATTTATATTGCTCATAGTGATAATTTAGGGTTAGCTATGGAGCTAAGTGAGGCTATAAAAAAAGAGTTAGGAGAAGTAAATATTGAATTTGTTGTGGTAAACCCAACCTGCGGGGCACATTGTGGTCCTGATTGTATTGGGGTTGCTTTCCACGCTATTCATAGGTAGTTATTATGGTTAAGATAGTTGAGGTTAAGACAAAAAAGGAACAAAAGAGATTTTTAAATTTTCCTCTTAAAATGTATAAGAAGAATCCTTGTTTTGTTCCACCATTATATGGTGATGAAAAAAAGATATTTAGAAAAGATTACATTTATAATGATATGTGTGATCATGTTTATTTCAATGCTTATAAAGATGGTGTAATGGTTGGAAGAATATCAGGTATTTTACAAAAAGCATCAAATGAGCTAAGAGGAGAAAAAAGAATTAGATTTACTCGTTTTGATAGCATTAATGATAAGGAAGTAGCACATGCCTTATTTGATGCTGTTGAGACTTGGGCTAAGGCAAAGGGAATGGATACTATATGTGGACCTCTTGGCTTTAGTGATATGGAAAGAGAAGGATTGTTGATTGAAGGCTTTGATGAGCTTTCAACATTTGAGGAGCAATATAACGCTCCTTATTATAAGGAATTAATTGAAGATTGTGGATATGAAAAAGAAATAGATTGGATTGAAAGAAAGCTATTTAGACCAGAAAAAGTAGATGAAAGAATCGAAAAACTATCTAAGCTTATGCTAAAACGCTATAATCTTAAGGTTGTTACTACTAAAAGCACAAAGGAATTTATAGCTAGATATGCAGATAAATTTTTTGAAATAATTGATGTTACATATAAGGATTTATATGGTACTGTTCCATTTACTGATGCAATGAAAAAGGAAATGATAGGAAACTTTAATTTAATTATTGATACTAAGCATGTAGCTGTTATTGTTGATGAAAATGATAATGTTGTATGCTTCGGGCTTTGCTTCCCATCATTATCAAGAGCTATGCAAAAAAGCGGAGGAAAGCTTACAATTCCAGCATTATTTAGGGTATTAAAGGCTATTAAGCATCCAAAGATTTTGGATTTAGCCTTAATAGGAGTATTACCAGAATATGCTAATAAAGGAATTAGCTCATATTTTATATATGAATTACAGCACATGATGGTGCGTGATAATATTGAATATTGTGAAACAAATCTTAATATGGAAGACAATGTAAATATTATTAATATGTGGAAAAATTTTGATAATGTTATCCATAAACGAAGAAGAAGCTTCGTAAAGAAAATAGCTTAATTTTATAGTAAATATTCAAAAGTTCTCTTAAGTATAGAGAACTTTTAAATTTTATTCGTTTACATTGATTTTCAAGAGTAAACATTGTAAAATAATAAAGGAATTCTATATGGGAGTGTTATATATGTCATTATTATGTAAGGAATCAGTTGGAAAAGAGAATAAGGGAAGTGCGCTTACTATTGGTAAGGAGGCTCGTGAGGCTAAAGCACTTGATAAAACTGTTATCGATTCAACAATTGGAATGCTTTTTGATGAGAATGGTAAATTTTATACTTTTCCAATGGTAGAAAATATAATTTCAAAGCTTTCAGCACGTGAAAAGTTTGGATATGGTTCAACAGCGGGTGATCCTAAATTCCAAGAGGCTATTAAGGCTTGGGTTTTTAGAAATTATAAGGATGAAATTGAATCAAAGATGAATTGTAGAGTAGTTGCAACCCCAGGTGGAACAGGAGCTATTTATTCAACAGTTAGTAATTATTTATCACCAGGACAAAAGGTATTAATACCTAATTATATGTGGACTAATTATACTCAAATCGCAAGACAGGCATTAGTAGGATATGAAACCTATAATATGTTTGATGAAAATGGTGATTTTGATTTAAATGATATTAAAAAGAAATGTATTGAGCTAAAAAAGACTCAAGAAAGAATTGTAATTATTATTAATGATCCATGTCAAAATCCTACAGGATATTCTATGAAATATACTGAATGGATGGAATTAGTTCAAATAATAAATGATATATCAAGAGATGGAACACCATTTGTATTATTATATGATATGGCATATATTGATTATGATAGAAGAGGCTTTGATGCATCTAGAAGAAATATTAATTTATTAACTAATCTTAATGAAAATGCTATAGCTGTTTTAGCATTTAGCGGTTCTAAAACATTAGGATTATATGGTTTACGTATTGGTGCTCAGGTAGCTATGACTAAAAATGCAAGCTATGCAAATGAATTTTACGCAGCAGCTGAATTCACTGGCCGTGGTATATGGAGTGGATCAAGTGTTTTAGGTATGAATGTTATTAGTGAGGTTCTTACAAATCACAAGGAAGCGTTTGAAAAAGAACTAAAGGAAGCATCTGATTTATTAATTAAAAGAGCAAATACCTTTATTGAAGAGGCTTCAAAGCAGGGTGTTAAGAGTCTTCCTTATGAATGTGGATTCTTTGTTACTATTCCATGCGAGAATCCAAAAGCTGTATTTGAAGAGCTTAAGAAAAAGGGAGTATATATTATCCCTATGAGTAACGCAATACGTGTTACATTATCAAGTATTTCAACAGATGAAATAGTTAGATTAGTAGCTATTTTAAAAAGCGTATTATAATAAGTAATGAATAGTATAGGTATTTCTATACTATTTATTTTTATATTTATCGGCAAAATATAACGAAATATTAATTGTCATTTTTGTTGTATAATTTGCCGATATATATTATAATATATATGGTGATGGAAATGAAATATTTATCAACAAGTGAAATTGCTACAAAATGGAATGTTTCAGAAAGAAGTGTACGCAATTATTGTAATCAAGGAAGAGTTATTGGGGCAATATTAAATGGAAAAACATGGATAATTCCTGATGATGCAAAAAAGCCGACTAGAAAATCAAAAAAATCCATTAAAATAAAAACACTTTTAGATATATTATTACAGGAAAAGGAATCAAAGACAAGCGGTGGAATATATCATAAATTACAAATAGAAATGACGTATAATTCCAATCATATTGAGGGTAGTAGATTGACTCATGATCAAACAAGGTATATCTATGAAACGAGAACGATAGGCTTTTGTAATGAAAATCTTAATGTTGATGATATTATTGAAACCTCTAATCATTTTAGATGTGTTGATTTAGCAATTGAATCAGCAAAATACAAATTAACAGAATCTTTAATTAAGCAATTTCATTTTATTTTAAAGTCAGGAACAAGTGATTCTAACAAGGCTTGGTTTAAAATAGGAGATTATAAAATGCTCGATAATGAGGTGGGAGGAACTGAAACTTGTTTGGTTCAAAATGTTAAAACTAAAATGATGGAATTATTAAAAAAATATAATTCTAAAACAAATGTTACAATTGAGGATATAATAGATTTTCATTATGAATTTGAAAAAATTCATCCTTTTCAAGATGGAAATGGAAGAGTCGGAAGACTTATTATGCTAAAAGAATGCTTAAAAAATAATATTGTTCCAGTTATAATAAATGAAGATTTAAAGTATTACTATTATAGAGGATTAAAGGAATATAAAAATGAAAAGGGATATTTAATAGATACATGCTTATTTGGGCAAAATATTGTAAAAAAGTATTTGGATTATTTTAAAATCGCTTACTGATGATTTAAATAGTGATATTGTTTTAACTTTATAGATGTTTTTTTGCTATAATATTGATTATTTTTGTAAATAATTATATAATAGATAAAATTAAAAAAATACAAGGAGAATGATGATAATGGCTTATTATTTTAAAGAAACTTCAAGAACTTTTGCTGAATATTTATTAGTACCTGGATACTCTTCAAGCGAGTGTATTCCATCAAAGGTATCTTTAAAGACACCACTTGTTAAATTTAAAAAAGGTGAAGAGCCTAAAATTTCTATGAATATACCTATGGTATCTGCAATTATGCAATCTGTTTCAAATGATACCCTAGCAATCGCACTTGCTAAGGAAGGTGGAGTATCATTTATTTATGGTAACCAAACTCCTGAAAGCGAAGCTCAAATGGTAAAAAAGGTTAAGGACTATAAGAAGGGATTTATTACCTCTGATAGTAATGTAACACCAGAATCTACACTTGCTGATGTTATCGCGCTTGTTGAGGAAAAGGGACATAGAACAATCGCTGTAACAGAAGACGCAAAGCCTAATGGAAAGCTACTTGGTATTGTTACATCAAGAGATTATCGTATCTCAAGAACTCCTCTTGATACAAAGGTTAAGGAGTTTATGACTCCTCTTGAAAAGCTAATTACTGCACCTGATACAACAACACTTAAGGAAGCTAATGATATAATTTGGGATCACAAGTTGAATTCCCTACCACTTGTTGATAAGAATGGTTGTTTAAAATATTTAGTTTTCCGTAAGGATTATGAATCACATAAGGAAAATGAACTTGAATTATTAGATAGCCATAAATCATATGTAGTAGGAGCTGGAATTAATACAAGAGATTATGCAGTCCGCGTTCCTTTACTTGTAGAGGCAGGTGCTGATGTGTTATGTATTGATTCAAGTGAAGGATTTAGTGAATGGCAAAAGCTAACAATTGATTGGATTCGTGAGAAATATGGTGACGCTGTTAAGGTTGGAGCTGGAAATGTAGTTGATAAGGAAGGATTCAGATATTTAGCTGAGGCAGGTGCTGATTTTGTTAAGGTTGGTATTGGAGGAGGTTCTATTTGTATCACGCGTGAAACAAAGGGAATCGGACGTGGTCAAGCAACCGCTTTAATTGATGTATGTGAAGCTCGTGATGAATATTATAAGGAAACTGGTATATATGTTCCTGTATGCTCTGATGGAGGAATTGTTCATGATTATCATATTACCTTGGCATTAGCTATGGGTGCTGATTTTGTAATGCTAGGAAGATACTTTGCTAGATTTGATGAATCACCAACTCCAAAGCTAAAGGTAAATGGAAGATTTGTTAAGGAGTACTGGGGAGAAGGTTCAAATAGAGCTAGAAACTGGCAAAGATATGATTTAGGTGGAAAGAAGAATTTATCATTTGAAGAGGGTGTTGATTCTTATGTTCCATATGCCGGAAGCCTAAAGGATAATGTTGAATTAACATTAGCTAAGGTTAGATCTACTATGTGTAATTGTGGTGCCTTAAGCCTTCCAGAATTAAGAGAAAAAGCTAAGCTTACAGTGGTATCATCTACCTCAATTATTGAGGGCGGAAGCCATGATGTTATGCTTAAAGATATAAATCAAAATAAGTAATAAAATTTCCCTAGAAATAGGGAATTTTTATTACGTTTATAAATATAAAGCGCTTTAGTAAAATATTTATAGCGTTATTTTGTAAAATGTGATAAAATATTACTATGAATGATATTCTTTACAAGAATATAAATTGGCAAGGAAGGTATACAAGTTATGAGTAAAAAATGTATTCTTCAAGTTAATATTCATGACAATCATCTTATGGTGATATTTTTTAACGTGTAAAAACGAGGGCTTTTGTCATCGTTTTTTATTTTTATTAGAAGGGAATTAGGTAATATGACTGATTTAGAAATTGCACAACAATCACAAATGGATAAGATTACTGACATAGCTAAAAAAATATCAATTGGTGAGGATGAATTAGAACTTTATGGTAAATATAAAGCAAAGGTTTCACTAGATGTTTTAAAGAAGGATAATAAGGATGGTAAGGTAATTTTAGTTACAGCTATTAATCCAACACCTGCAGGAGAAGGTAAGTCAACAACTACTATTGGTCTTGCAGATGCACTTACAAGACTTGGACATAAATGCGTTGCAGCAATTCGTGAGCCAAGCTTTGGTCCAGTTTTGGGAGTAAAGGGTGGAGCTGCCGGTGGAGGATATGCGCAAGTAGTACCTATGGAGGATATTAACCTACACTTTACAGGTGATATTCATGCTATTACTACTGCAAACAATGCAATCGCAGCCATTTTAGATAATCATATACAACAAGGAAATGCTCTTGGAATTGACCCAAGAAGAATTATTTGGAAAAGAGTTCTAGATATGAATGATAGAGCTTTAAGAAATGTAGTTATTGGTCTAGGAGGAGCTACTAATGGAGTTCCTAGAGAGGATCATTTTGATATAACTGTTGCAAGCGAGGTAATGGCTTTATTATGTCTTGCAACCTCACTTGATGATTTTAAGGAAAGACTAAATAGTATCGTTGTGGCTTATAAGTATGATAAATCACCTGTAACAGTGGGAGATTTAGGATGCTCAGGAGCCATCACAATGATTATGAAGGATGCTATCAAGCCTAATTTAGTACAAACACTAGAGCATACACCAGTTTTAATTCATGGTGGACCATTTGCTAATATAGCTCATGGATGCAATAGTGCTATAGCTACTAAAATGGCAATGAAGCTTGGAGATTATGTAGTAACAGAGGCAGGCTTTGGAGCTGATTTAGGAGCTGAAAAATTCTTTGATATTAAATGTCGTAAGACAGGAATTAAGCCTTCTTGTGTTGTAATAGTCGCAACTATTCGTGCTTTAAAGATGCATGGCGGTGTTGATAAGAAGGAGCTTGGAGCTGAAAATGTGCAAGCCTTACTAAAGGGAATTGAAAATCTAGATAAGCATATTGAAAATGTTAAGAAGTTTGGATTACCTTATGTAGTAGCTATTAATAAGTTCAATACAGATACCGATGCTGAAATAGAAGCTTTATTAGCTTGGGCTTCAACAAATGGTCATAAGGTTAGCTTATCTGAAGTATGGGGTAAAGGCGGCCTTGGAGGAATTGATTTAGCTAATAAGGTTATTGATGAAATCAACAATAACGATGGTGCTAAAACATTTAAGTATCTATATGATGAAAATGATACTATAAAAAATAAGGTCACAACAATTTGTAAGGAAATATACGGTGCTTCAGGTGTTGAGTTTAGCTCAACAGCTTTAAATCAAATTAAAACCTTTGAGGCTAATGGATGGGATAAGCTTCCTATTTGTATGGCAAAAACTCAATATAGTTTTTCTGATAATCCTAAGTTATTAGGAAGACCTCAGGGATTTAATATTAGTATAAGAGAATTCAAGCCTTCAATAGGTGCTGGATTTATTGTAGCTCTTACTGGTGATGTTATGACAATGCCAGGATTACCTAAAGAGCCAGCTGCATTAAAGATGGATGTAGTTGAGGGTAAGGTTATAGGATTATTTTAAAAAGGATTAAGGAGATTATAAATATGGAATATGTAACAGGAAAAAGACAAGTTGTATTAAACTTTTCAGAAAAATTTTGTGAAACGGAAATAGAGGTATTAAACTCTGATTGCTTTAAGGATGTATGGGGAAGATATATCAAGAAATTATATGAGACAGAAAATCAAGCATTTTTACCAATTCTAAGCATTTTCCCAAGAAAGACAGTAGTAAATAAGACAATTGACTTATTTAAATTATTACTAAGTTTTGAGCTTGAGGAAATTGAAGAGATGAGCCCATTATATGCTCAAGCAATTTCAATGAAGGATAGAATGTATGATATGGTTCAGCATTTCTATGATTATTGGCGTCGTTTAGAAAGATATGCCGTAGTAATTACTCGTAATGTTAAGGACGGAGTTGAATCAACATCATTTGTAGAGGCACAAAGCAAGTTTAACAATGTAATTTTATCTACATATAGAACAATTTGTGAAAAGCTATTTGGTTCTAAATTCCCAATCTATAGACAATTACCAGCAGGAGTTAATGCTGCGCTATTATTATCAAGAAATGAATGGATGGATAAAAATTCAGAGTATGCCTTCTTAGCTAAGGTTGATGCAATTGAACAAATTGTTATTAGACCACCATTTATTTCATATTCTGCAAAGAATAAGAGAACGGGTACATATCCTGAGGCAAAAGTAAATCCAATGAATAGAATTAAAGAAAACTTTAATGCTAAGGATTATTATTGCTATGCTGCAAAGGTTGGATCTGCACTTGCTTATATTTACTTCCATAGAGATTTCTTAGCTCATGGAATTACTATAGGAAACCTATTTGAATTCGTTCCTCTATCAGCATGTAAGGGCCAAAAGCCAGATTTATTATATGTATTTGGTGGAAATTATGAACCAGAGGATAAAACAAAGGATGGTTCAGAGTTCTATTATGATAAGGAAAATGACATTTATGTTGGTTTAGCACCAAATAGTAAAGAGGTTGACTATTTTGGATATATGAAGAAAATGCTATTAACTTTGTATAATACTAAGATGATTGATCAAGGATACCTACCAATCCATGGAGCATGTGTTCATATAACAATGAAGAATGGAAAGACTAAGAACGTTGTAATCATGGGAGATTCAGGAGCAGGTAAATCTGAATCACTTGAGGCTTTAGCTGAAATGGCAGGAGATAACATTTCTGCACAATTAACTATTTTTGATGATATGGGAACATTTAAGATTGAAAATGGTAAGGTTATGGCATACGGAACAGAAATTGGAGCCTTTGTCAGAACTGATGATATGGCTGCAGGATATGCATATCGTGAAATGGATCGTGCAATATTCATGAATCCTGATAAGCAAAATTCTCGTTTAGTTGTACCAGTAGCAACATATCCTCAAATCATGAAGGGATATGAGGTAGATTATTATTTATATGCTAATAACTATGAGGAAGAATATGATGACGCTGTAGAATTCTATAGCACTGCAGAGGAAGCAAAGGAAATCTTTATAAGAGGAGCTCGTAGAGCTAAGGGAACAACTCAAGAAACTGGTATGACAGAATCATTCTTTGCTAATCCATTTGGACCAGTTCAAAGAGAAAGCCAAACAAGAGTTATTATTGATGAGGTATTTAAAGCATTATTTAAGTCAGGTGTAAAGGTTGGAAACCTTCATACTGCCCTTGCAGTTCCAGGTATGGAGCATGAAGGACCAGCAAAGGCTGCAAAGAGATTATTTGAAATTTTAGGTGAGTAATATGTCAAAGGTAGCAATTATTTTAGGTTCAACAAGTGATCTTCCTAAGATTGAGCCAGCAATAGCCATTCTTAAGGAATATAATGTAGAGGTTAATGTTAGATGCTTATCAGCTCATAGAGCACATCTAGGATTAACAAGCTTTATAAATGAGTGTAATAATAATGGTACAGATGTTATTATTACTGCAGCAGGAATGGCTGCAGCCCTACCAGGTGTAGTAGCCAGTCAAACAATTATTCCTGTAATTGGGGTTCCATTATCAGGATCAGTTCTTGATGGAATGGATGCCTTAATGTCAATTGTTCAAATGCCTTCAGGTATTCCTGTGGCAACAGTTGCCATAAATGGTGGAAAAAATGCAAGCTATTTAGCTCTTCAAATAATAGCTAATAAGGATAATGCTGTTAAAGAAAAATTATTAGCATTTAGACATAAAATGGAAGAGGATGCTATGAAGGCTAACGAAGAGGTAGTAGCTAAATATAATTAAAAGTCATTTTAAAACTGCAAAGGAGTATATTATATGGATTATCGAGTATATGTAGAAAAGCTTCCACGTTTTCAGGTAGAGGCAAATAGTTTAAAAAACGAATTTAATTTAAATTTAAATTTAAATCTTAAATCTTTGCGCTTAATTAATGTTTATGATTTAAGTGGATTTAGTAGAGAATTATTAGAGGCTACTAAATATACTGTATTTGGAGAAACAGTAACAGATAATGTTTCTTTAGAATTAGATTTAAAGAATAAGAAATATGTTGCCGTTGAATATTTGCCAGGACAATTTGATCAAAGAGCTTCATCTGCAGTTGATTGCGTAAAGCTAGTTGATCCAAACGCAGATGTAATTATTAAAAGCTCAAAGCTAGTAATATTAGATGATGATGTTACTGAAGAGGAAATATTAAAAATTAAGAAATATTTCATTAATGCTGTAGAGGCTCGTGAAAAGGATTTAAACGTATTATCATTTGAAGAAAATGTAGAAATTAAACCAGTACCAGTTTTAGAAGGGTTAACTAAAATGGTAAGAAAGGATTATGCTTCATTTATTAAGCAATATGGTTTAGCGATGAATGAGGATGATCTTGATTGCGTTGTAAACTACTTCAAGGCTGAAGGAAGAGATCCATATGAAACAGAATTAAGAATATTAGATACCTATTGGTCAGACCATTGTCGTCATACAACATTCGGTACTGTACTAGAAAGTATTACTATAGAAGAATCATTTATTAAGCAAGAATTAGAGGATTCATTAGATTTATTCTATAAGATGAAAGAAGAGCTTAATAGAGGACAAAAGGATGTTTGCCTAATGGAAATGGCAACTATTGGAGCTAGATATTTAAAGAAAAAGGGATATTTAGATGATTTAGAGGTTTCTGAGGAAAACAATGCATGTTCAATATTTGTTGATGTTAAGATTGATGATAGAGTTGAAAAATGGTTATTACAATTTAAAAATGAAACCCATAACCATCCAACTGAAATTGAACCATTCGGAGGAGCTTCAACATGTTTAGGAGGAGCTATTAGAGATCCTCTATCAGGTCGTGCATATGTTTATCAAGCTATGCGTGTAACAGGTGCAGGAAATATCTATGCTGATGTAAAGGATACTATTAAAGGAAAGCTTCCTCAAAGAATAATTACAACAAAGGCTGCCTCAGGATATTCTTCATATGGTAACCAGATTGGTCTTGCGACTACTCATGTAAGAGAAATATTCCATGAAGGATATACAGCTAAGCGTCTAGAGGTTGGAGCTGTTGTAGGTGCTTCTAAGGCATCAGATGTTCGTCGTGTATCACCAGCTCCTGGAGATGTAGTATTAATGTTTGGTGGACGCACAGGACGTGATGGAATAGGAGGAGCTACTGGTTCTTCTAAAACACATAATATTAAATCAATTGAAACTTGTTCATCAGAGGTACAAAAGGGTAATGCCCCTGAGGAAAGAAAGATTCAAAGATTATTCCGTAATCCAAATGTAACAAAGCTTATTAAAAAATCAAATGACTTTGGAGCTGGTGGAGTATCTGTAGCTATCGGAGAGCTTGCGGATGGACTTGAAATTTATCTTGATAGAGTATGTACTAAGTATAAGGGATTAAATCCAACTGAGCTTGCGATTTCTGAATCACAGGAAAGAATGAGCGTTGTAGTTGATCCTAAGGACAAGGATGAATTTATTAAGTATTGTCATGAGGAAAACCTAGAGGTTATCCATATTGCAAACGTAACTGAAGAGAAACGCTTAGTTATGTATTATAAGGATAAGAAATATGTTGATATAGCACGTTCATTTATTGATAGTGCTGGAGCTAAGCATTATGCTAAGGCTTTAATAAATACAGTAGAAAATAAAAATCCATTTGTGAGAAATATTCTAGGAGATACATTACAAGATAAGATGATTAATAACTTATCTAGTGATAATGTAGTAAGTCAAAAGGGATTAATTGAAATGTTTGATGCTACTATTGGATGCTCAACAGTTTTAATGCCTTTTGGAGGAAAATATCAAAGAACTGAAACTCAGGTATCAGTTCAAAAGCTACCAGTTTTAGATGGATATACTGATTTATCAAGTATTATGGCCTTTGGATATAATCCATATATTTCACAGTGGTCACCATATCATGGAAGCCAATATGCTGTAATTGAGGCTTGTGCTAAGGTTGTAGCTGCTGGAGCTAGATATGACAAAATGAGATTTAGCTACCAAGAATATTTTGAAAGAATGGTAAATGAAGCATCTTGGGGTAAACCACTTGCATCATTACTAGGAGCTATTAAGATTCAAAATGATTTAAAGCTACCATCAATTGGTGGTAAGGATTCAATGAGTGGAACATTTGATAATCTAAATGTACCACCAATGCTTATGGCTTTTGGTATTACTACTGTTGATGCAAATAATATTATTTCACCTGAATTTAAAAGAGCAGGAAATATGATTTATTTAGTAAAGCATAATCCACTTGAAAACTATAATCCAAATATTGATGAGCTTAAGAATAATTTTGATTTTGTAAGCACTAATATTGAAAATAAGAAGATTGTTTCAGCTTATGCAATTGGTGCCGGTGGAGTAAGTGAAGCATTAGCTAAGATGGCCTTTGGTAACAAGGTTGGAGCTAAGGTTAACGTAACAGAGGATGATTTATTTAACTATAGCTATGGTTCAATTGTTGTTGAGGCAACTGAAGCATTAAATTATAAAAATGCTATTTTCTTAGGATTTACATCAAATGTTGAAGCATTAGATATTAATGAAAATACAATGAAGCTTGATGTATTATATGATGCTAATACAGCTAAGTTCAATAAGGTATATAAGGATTCTTGTGTTAATAATAGTGAAGTATATGAAGAGGTTTCTTCAAATACTAACGTAATTAAATACCAAGGAGAAAGAATTGAAAATCCAGTAGTATTTATACCAGTATTCCCAGGTACAAACTGTGATTATGATACAGCTAAAGCCTTCAAGAAGGCAGGGGCAGTAGTAAATACTATGGTATTTAGAAATCTTACAAGCCAAGATGTATTAGATTCTATTAAGGAAATGGCAGATAATATTAACAAGGCAAATATATTAGCCTTTGCTGGAGGATTCTCAGCAGGAGATGAACCAGATGGTTCTGCTAAGTTTATAGCTAATACGTTAAATAATGAACTAGTTAAAAATGCTATACATGCATTAATTGATCGTGGAGGTTTAATTATTGGTATCTGTAATGGATTCCAAGCATTAGTTAAGTCAGGATTACTTCCATATGGAAGACTTGGAATGGTAACAAATGAATCTCCAACATTATTTAGAAATGATATTAATAGACATATATCACAAATGGTTACTACAAAAGTAGCTACAGTTGCATCACCATGGTTAAATGGATTTAAGATTGGTGATACTCATACTATTGCTATGAGCCATGGAGAAGGTAAGTTTGTAGTAAGTGAAGAAATGGCACATGAATTATTTAAAAAAGGACAAGTTGCATTCCAATATGTTGATGAGGATAATAATGTAACTGCACAAAGTCCACAAAATCCTAATGGATCAAGCTATGCTATTGAAGGTATAATTAGTGAAAATGGTCAAATATTAGGTAAGATGGGTCATACTGAAAGATATGAAAATAATCTATTTAAGAATATCATTGGAAATAAAGAACAACAATTATTTATAAATGCTGTTAAGTATTTTAGAAAAGAGATTTAATTAAATTAATAAAACCATAATAAGGATAGCTAATTTTAATGCTATCCTTTAGAGGTTAAAAAATAGTAAGTAGGAGGAACTTAAATTATGGCAAAAAGTTATGAAAACGCTGGAGTTAATCTAGAGGCTGGTTATGAGGGTGTAAGACGTATTAAGAAGCATGTTGCAGCAACAAATAGACCTGGTTCAATGGGTAATATTGGTGCATTCGGAGGAATGTTTGATTTAGCTTCATTAGGATATAAGGAACCAATTTTAGTAAGTGGTACTGATGGAGTAGGAACAAAGCTTAAGCTTGCTTTTGAAATGGATAAGCATGATACAATTGGTATTGACGCCGTAGCAATGTGTGTTAATGATGTATTAGCACAAGGGGCTGAACCACTAATTTTCTTAGATTATGTAGCATTAGGAGTTAATGATCCAGTTAAGGTAGAGGCAATTGTAAAGGGTGTATCTGATGGATGTATTCTTGCAGGATGCGCATTAGTTGGTGGAGAAACTGCAGAAATGCCAGGTATGTATTCAGCTGATGAATACGATATTGCAGGATTTACTGTAGGTGCTGTTGAAAAGAGTAAATTAATTGATGGAACAAAGGTAAAAGAGGGAGACGTTTTAGTAGGAATCGCTTCAAGTGGGGTTCATTCTAATGGTTTCTCATTAGTTAGAAAGGTTGTTTCTGATAATAAATTAGATTTACATAAGCCACTTACTGAATATTCAGATAAACCTCTTGGAGATTTCTTATTAACTCCAACAAAGATTTATGTTAAGCAAGTACTTGATGTAATCAAGAATTGTGATGTCCATGGGGTTGCTCATATTACAGGTGGAGGATTTGATGAAAATATTCCACGTATACTTCAAGAAGGACAAGGAATATATGTAAAAGAAGGAACTTGGCCAATTTTACCAGTATTTAAATTCCTTGAAAAATATGGAAATATTCCTCATAGAGAAATGTTTAATATCTATAACATGGGTATAGGTATGGTAATTGCTTTAAATGAAAATGAAGCACAAAAGGCTATTGAAATATTAGAGTCACATGGTGAGCATGCATATATCATTGGTTCAGTTACATCAAAGCCTGGTGTAGAGATTGAAATGGTGAAGTAATATGAAAAAATTAGCCGTATTTGCGAGTGGTAGTGGAACTAATTATGAAGCTATCGTTAATGCATGTGAAAACAAAGAAATAGACGCAACCGTTGAACTACTTGTTTGTGATAACAAGGATGCATATGTATTAACACGTGCTTTAAATCACAACACTAAAACCTTTGTTTTTACAGCTAAGGATTATCCTTCTAAGGAAGCCTTTGAAAGTGAAATAGTTAAGGAATTAAAAGCATTAGATATTGATTTAATTTGCTTAGCTGGATATATGAGATATATTGGTAAGGTTTTATTAGATAATTATGAAGGAAAAATGATTAATATTCATCCAGCATTATTACCATCATTTAAGGGAGCTCATGGTATTAGAGATGCCTTCGAATATGGGGTTAAGATGTTTGGAGTAACTGTTCATTTTGTTGATAGCGGAGTGGATAGCGGAAAAATAATTATGCAACGTGGTTTTGAATACTACGGAGATGATATAGATGAGGTTGAGACTCGTATTCATGAAATCGAACACGAGCTATACCCAGAAGCTATAAATAAGGTATTAAAGGAGCAGGAATAATGAAAAGAGCATTAGTTAGCGTTACAGATAAAACTGGTATTGTTGATTTTTGTAAGGGACTTGAGAATCTAGGTTATGAGGTTGTTTCAACTGGTGGAACAAAAAAAGTATTACTAGAGGCTGGGGTTAAGGCTATTGATATCTCAGATGTAACCGGATTCCCAGAAATTTTAGATGGACGTGTAAAAACACTTCATCCTAAGGTTCATGGAGGGCTACTTGCAGTTAGAGATTTAGAATCTCATGTGGCTCAGGTTAAGGAGCATGATATTGAATACATTGACTTAGTGTGTGTAAATCTATATGCCTTCAAAAAGACAATCGAAAAGGGTTGTGAATTTGAAGAGGCTATTGAAAATATTGATATTGGTGGACCTTCTATGCTAAGAAGTGCTGCGAAAAATCATAAATATGTTACTGTTGTATCTGATATTAATGATTATGATATGGTTTTAAATGAAATAAAGGAATATGGAGATACAACATATGAAACAAGATTAAAGCTTGCAGCTAAGGTATATACCCTAACTGCCGAGTATGATACTATGATTGCTCAATATATGAGAGAGAAAGCTTCATTACCTGAAAAATTATTTGTTGAGGCTGATATTGTTCAAAGCTTAAGATATGGAGAAAATCCACATCAAAAGGCTAAGTTCTATGCAACTGATAAAACATTACCTTATTCTTTAGCAAATGCAGTTCAAATTCAAGGTAAGGAATTATCATATAATAATATTCAGGATGCTAACGCAGCCTTAAATATTGTAAGAGAATTTAAGGATGTTCCATTCGCAATGGGATTAAAGCATATGAATCCTTGTGGAGCTGCAATAGGTAAGGATTTGAAGGAAGCATGGATTAAGGCTTACGAATCAGATCCAGTATCTATTTTTGGTGGAATTGTTGCTACTAACCAAATTATTGATGGTGAAGCTGCTAATTTAATTAAGTTTGACCATGGAGTTCAAGGTAAATCTATTTTCCTTGAGGTTATTTTAGCTCCAGGATTTACTAAGGAGGCTTTAGAGGCCTTCGCAAAGAGACCAGATTTAAGACTTATTGAATATAAGCTAGGAGATTATCCACAGGAGAATCAATATGTTACTGTTAACGGTGGTCTACTTGTTCAAGACCAAGATGTAACAACTATAACTGTTACAGAGGATATGACAGTTACAAACGCTAAGCCAACCAAGGAACAATTAAGTGATATGAATTTTGGTTGGAAGATTGTTAAGCATGTTAAATCAAATGCCATCGTAGTTGTTAAAAATGGTACAACATGTGGTGTTGGAGCTGGACAAATGAATCGTGTTGGAGCCGCAAAAATTGCAATTGAGGAGGCTCATTCAAGAGGAATAAAGGATGGACTTGTGCTTGCATCTGATGCATTCTTCCCATTTGCTGATACCTTAGAGTATGGAATTGCTAATGGAGTAGTTGCAGTAGTACAGCCAGGTGGTTCAAAAAGAGATCAAGATTCAATTGATCTTGCAAATGAAAAGAATGTCCCTATGGCTTTCACAGGAATGAGACATTTTAAGCATTAATTAAAGGAGTTATTATTATGAAGGTATTAGTTATTGGAAGTGGTGGGCGTGAGCACGCTATTGTTGATGCTATTAGTAAAAGTAAAAAGGTAAGTAAGATTTATGCAGCACCAGGAAATGCTGGAATTGCTAAATTAGCTACAATTGTTCAAATTGGTGATACAAGTGTAGAGGATTTAGTTGAGTTTGCTATAAATACTAAGATTGATTTAGTAGTTGTAGGTCCTGAATCAAGTCTTGCAGCTGGAGTTGTTGATGCAATGCAAAAGGCTGGAATTAAAGCATTCGGTCCTAATAAGGCAGCTGCTAGAATTGAATCAAGTAAGGAATTTGCTAAGGATTTAATGAAAAAGTATAATATTCCAACAGCTGCATATGAGGTATTTGACGATTATAATAAGGCATGTGAATATGTTAAAAATCATGGACTTCCAATAGTACTTAAGTATGATGGTCTTGCAGCTGGAAAGGGAGTAGTTATTCCTGAAAGCTTAGAGGAGGCTTATAATACCCTTCATGATATGCTAGTTGATGATAAATTTGGTGATGCCTCTGTAGTTATTGAGGATTATTTAGAGGGGCCTGAATTTTCATTTATGTGCTTTGTATCAAACGATAAGGTATATAAAATGGAAATTTCTCAGGATCATAAAAGAGCCTATGATGGTGATTTAGGACCTAATACAGGTGGAATGGGAGCATATAGCCCTGTGCCTTGTATTACAAAAGAGGATATCGATTATGCTTATGAGAATATTATGGTTCCTACTGCTTTGGCAATGATTAAAGAGGGATGTCCATTTAAGGGAGTTTTATATGGTGGCCTAATGAAGACTAAGGATGGAGTTAAGGTTATTGAATTTAATTCACGATTTGGAGACCCTGAAACTGAGGTGGTTTTACCAAGACTTGAAAGTGATATTGTTGATATCTTCTTAGGAATAATAGATGGTAGCGATAATATTGAAATAAAGTGGAGTAAAGAATGTACACTAGGTATCGTTCTTGCTTCAAAGGGATATCCATTAGATTATAAAAAAGGCTTTGTAATTGAAGGTTTAGATGAAATCGATGCTAAGGTTTATCATATGGGAACAAAGCTTGTTGATGGAAATTATGTAACTAATGGTGGACGTGTTTTATTTGTAGTTGCAAAGGGAAATAATATTAAAGAGGCTAAAGAAAAAGCTTTAGCTGAGGTACAAAAAATTAAGTGTGATAACCTATTCTATCGTAAAGATATTGGACATAGAGCGCTTAATTAATTTGGAGGTGCATTATGGCAAATATTATAAATGGTACTAGTTTGTCTAGTGAACTTAAACAAAAGATGGCAGATGATATAAAGGTATATGCAAAGACATATTCTCGTATTCCTCATTTAGCCGTTATTATTATTGGTGATGATCCAGGAAGTGTTTCTTATGTAAAGGGTAAGGAGAAGGCTTGTTCTTTAATAGGAATTAAAAATACGACTATTCACTTAGATGATAGAGTTAGTCAAAGAACTGTTTTGGATTTAATAGATTCGCTAAATAATGATGATACAGTTGATGGTATTTTAATACAATTACCATTACCTAAAAAATTTGATGAAACAAAGGTTATTAGTCGTGTAAGAGCTGATAAGGATGTTGATGGCTTCCATCCATCTAATGTGGCAGGCCTATGGACTAAAAAGCCTTGTATATTACCTTGTACACCAAAGGGAATAATGGAAATTCTTAAAAGTGTAAATGTTGATTTAAAAGGAAAAAGAGTATGCGTAATAGGAAGAAGTAATATAGTAGGACTTCCTATAAGCAAATTATTAATAGATGCTGATGCAACTGTAACTATTTGTCATAGTAAGACAAAGGATATTACTTCCATTACTAAGGAAGCAGATATTTTAATCGTAGCTACAGGTCAAGCAAAAATGGTGACAGCCGATTATGTAAAAGAAGGGGCAATTGTTATTGATGTAGGAGTTAATAGAGACCCAGAAACTAATAAGCTATGTGGAGATGTTGATTTTGACTCAGTTGAGCCAAAGGCATCATACATCACAAAGGTTCCTGGTGGAGTAGGACCTATGACAATATGCTGCTTACTTGAAAATACAATAGAAGCATATTTAAAACATATGAATGCTAAGGAGGAAGAATAATGATAGAGCGTTATAGTAGAAAGATTATGCGTGATATTTGGACAGAGGAAAGCAAATTTGATGCATATTTAAAGGTTGAGATTTCTAATGCAAAGGCATGGAGTGAGCTTGGAGTTGTTCCTAAGGAAGACCTACCAAAGCTTGAAAAGGCTTCTTTTGATGTAAATAGAATTAAAGAAATTGAAGAGGTTACAAAGCACGATGTTGTAGCATTTACAAGAGCTGTTGGTGAAACTCTTGGAGATGAAAAGAAGTGGATTCACTATGGTCTTACCTCAACTGACGTTGTAGATACTGCTAATGGTTATCTATTAAAGAAGGCAAATGCTATTTTAAGAGATGATATTGTTGCTATTATGAATGTTATTAAGAAAAGAGCCTTAGAGTTTAAGAATACTCCATGTATTGGTAGAACTCATGGTATGCATGCCGATATTACTTCATTTGGTTTAAAATGGGCATTATGGTATGAGGACATGGTTAGATGCTTAGAAAGATTTGATTATGCATGCCAAGAGGTTCAAACAGGAAAGCTATCTGGAGCTGTTGGAAATTTTGCAAATATTCCGCCTCAAATTGAAGAATATGTTTGTGCTGATTTAGGAATAAACTATGCTAAGATTTCAACACAGGTTTTACAGCGCGATAGACATGCTCACTATATGTCATGTCTTGCCTTAATTGCTTCAGAGCTTGAAAAGATGGCACTTGAAATAAGAAATCTAAGCCGTCAAGAGGTTAAGGAAACTGAAGAGGCCTTTGGAAAAGGACAAAAGGGGTCTTCTGCAATGCCTCATAAGAGAAATCCTATTTCAAGTGAAAACATTTGTGGATGTGCAAGAGTTATCCGTGGATATATGGATACCTTCTATCAAAATATTGCATTATGGCATGAAAGAGATATTTCTCATTCATCAACTGAAAGAATTATTTTACCAGATGCAACAGCTTTACTTGATTATATGTTAAATAGATTTAAAGGAATATTAGAAAACCTAACTGTATTCCCTCAAAAGATGATAGATGATATTTATTTAACAAAAGGTGTTATTTTTGCTCAAAGAGTATTATATAAGTTAATTGAAAAGGGATTTGTACGTGAGAAGGCTTATGATACAGTACAGCCAATAGCTATGAAGGCTTTAAATGAAGGAAAACAATATCAAGATTTATTGAAGGAAGATCCTACTGTTACAGCATATTTAACAAATGAAGAAATAGATAGCTGTTTCACACTAGATTACTATATGGTAAATGTTGATTATATTTATAAGCGTATAGGATTATTGGAGGAGTAATATGAAAATAGATAATATTAGAACTGGACTTACCTTCGATGATGTACTTTTAGTACCTCAAAAGTCTGAAATTGTTCCAGCACAGGTAAACCTAAAAACAAAGTTAACAAAAAATATTACCTTAAATATTCCTATTGTTTCTGCAGCGATGGATACCGTTACAGAGGCAAAGCTTGCGATAGCTCTAGCTCGTGAGGGTGGTATAGGATTTATTCATAAGAATATGTCAATTGAAAGGCAGGCTCACGAGGTAGAATTAGTAAAGAGAAATGAAAGTGGAATTGTTACTAAGCCAATTACCCTAAATGCAAATAGTACAACTTTAGATGCTTTTGATACTATTAATCAATATAATGTATCAGGATTACCTATTGTAGATGATGAAAACCATTTACTTGGTATCATTACCCATAGAGATTTAAAATATCTTACACCAGATGATACACCAGTTACAAAGGTTATGACAAAAGGAAATTTAATAACCGCAAAGGCTGGTATATCTCTTGAGGCTGCCAAGGATATTTTATGGGAAAATCGAGTTGAAAAGCTTCCTATTGTAGATGAAGAAAATCATTTAGTAGGATTAATTACTATTAAGGATATTGATAATGCTCAAAGCTATCCAAATGCATGTAGAGATTCTAAGGGGCGCTTAAGATGTGGTGCTGCCGTTGGAATTGGTGCGGATATGCTTGATAGAGTTAAGGCTTTAGTTGAAGCCGGTGTTGATGTTATCACTGTTGATAGTGCTCATGGACATAGTAAAAACGTTATTGATGCTGTTAAAACAATTAGAGCTAATTTCCCAGACCTTGATTTAGTTGCAGGAAATATTGTTACTAAAGAGGCTGCCAAGGCTTTAGTTGATGCGGGAGCTAACACTGTTAAGGTTGGAATCGGTCCAGGTAGTATTTGTACTACTCGTGTTGTTGCAGGAGTAGGTGTACCACAGGTTACAGCTGTTAATGATGTTGCGGAATTCCTTCATGAGTATAATAAGGATGCTTGTGTAATTGCTGATGGTGGATTAAAGCTTTCAGGAGACATTGTTAAGGCTTTAGCTGCTGGAGGAGATTGTGTAATGCTTGGTTCACTTCTTGCAGGATGTAGTGAATCACCAGGAGATGAGGTTATTTTCCAAGGTCGTAGATATAAGGTTTACGTTGGAATGGGTTCTCTTGCGGCAATGAAAAGAGGATCAGCTGACCGTTATTTCCAATCAAAGTCTACTACAGCTAAAAAGCTAGTACCTGAAGGAATTGAAGGTCGTGTTGCTTATAAAGGTGCATTAAGTGATACTATTTATCAATTATGTGGAGGAATAAAATCAGGAATGGGATATTGTGGAGCTCCAACAATTGAAGAGCTACAACAAAAGGCTGTATTCATTAGAATTACTAATGCCGGATTAAAGGAATCTCATCCACATGATGTTGATATAACCGTTGAAGCACCTAACTACACTAAGTAATAAAGGAGGCCTTTTATGAAAAATGAAAAAGTGCTTGTCTTAGATTTTGGTGGACAATATAACCAGCTAATCGCAAGACGTGTAAGAGAATGTAATGTATATTGTGAGGTTCATCCTTACAATATGAGTATTGATAAAATTAAAGAATATAATCCGAAAGGAATTATATTCACTGGTGGACCTAATAGTGTTTTTGGAGAGGATTCACCACAAATTACTAAAGAAATCTTTGAATTAGGATACCCTATCTTAGGTATTTGTTATGGATGCCAATATACAGCATATACCCTTGGAGGTAATGTTGAAACTGCTCCTGTTAGTGAGTATGGAAAAACTATTGTAGAAGTTGATACAAATAGTTTATTATTTAAATACGTATCTAAAGAGACAACAGTATGGATGAGTCATACTGATTATGTATCTAAGGTTCCAGAAGGATTTAAGATTACAGGAAAAACATCAAAATGTCCTGTTGCTGCAATGGAAAATAAAGATAAAAAGATCTATGCAGTTCAATTCCATCCAGAGGTAATGCACTCTGTTGAGGGAATGCAAATGCTTAAAAACTTCATTTATGAGGTTTGCGGATGTTCTGGAGATTGGAAGATGAGCGATTTCACTAAGGAAACTATTAAATCCTTAAAGGAAAAAATAGGAGATGGTAAGGTATTATGTGCTTTATCAGGTGGAGTAGATTCATCAGTCGCAGCGGTATTATTATCAAAGGCTGTTGGAAAACAATTAACATGTGTATTTGTTGACCATGGTTTACTTCGTAAAAACGAGGGTGATGAGGTAGAGGCTGTATTTGGCCCTAATGGTCCATATAACCTTAACTTTATAAGAGTAAATGCAGCGGATAGATTCTATAAAAAGCTTGCTGGTGTAGAAGAACCAGAACGTAAAAGAAAGATTATTGGGGAAGAATTTATTCGTGTTTTCGAAGAGGAAGCTAAAAAAATTGGAGCTGTTGATTTCCTAGTACAAGGAACTATATATCCAGATGTTATAGAATCAGGACTTGGAAAGAGCGCAACAATTAAATCTCATCATAATGTTGGAGGACTTCCATCAGTAGTAAGCTTTAAGGAAATCGTTGAACCTTTAAGATTATTATTTAAGGATGAGGTTCGTAAGGTTGGCCTTGAGCTTGGAATTCCTGAGTATCTAGTATATCGTCAACCATTCCCAGGTCCTGGTCTTGGTATTAGAGTTATTGGTGAAGTAACTGCACAAAAGGTTAAAATAGTTCAGGATGCCGACTATATTTTCCGTGAGGAAATTGCCAAGGCTGGAGTTGATAAGTCTTGTAATTTAGGTCAATACTTCGCAGCATTATCAAATATGAGAAGTGTTGGTGTAATGGGAGATTTTAGAACCTATGACTATGCGATAGTATTGCGTGCCGTTCAAACATCAGATTTTATGACTGCTGATTGGGCTCGTATTCCATATGATGTAATTGATATCATTTCAAGAAGAATTGTTAATGAGGTTAAGGGAGTTAATAGAGTACTTGTTGATTGTACTTCTAAACCACCTGCAACAATAGAATTGGAGTAATATGATTTTAAAAAATATAAAGGATAATATATATTATTTTAGAATAATAAATATTTACGCTGTTATTCTTGGAATTGTATATGGATACTGGTTTTATACAGCTAAAAAAATAATATGGGCATCATTATTAATTGGGTTTGGAATTATTTTATTAGGAGCAATCATTGCATTTATATATGTTCATATGGAATCTAAAAAAAATAATCAAGAAACATTAAATGAATAGTATATATGGAGAACATACCTTTATGATATGTTCTCTTTTTTTTATAAAAAATTATGATACAATAGATTATAGGGTTAAATTATTTAAATGGGGGATAATTAGTTGTAAGGATGTGAAAGGAATGAATTTAGATGATATAATAGAAGAACTTCGTGTTTGTAATTATGAGCATTTTGATATCTTCTATAATGAAACTAAAAAAAATGTGTTCTTTTCCATTGCGTCAATAATAAAGGATAGGTCCTTAATTGATGATTTAATGCAAGATACTTATATTAAATTCTTAGAGAATATTGATAAGTATAAATCAAAGACTAGTGTAAATGCCTTTTTATCAACAATAGCTCATAATATTGCGATTAATTACTATAATAGGGAAAAGCGTCTCGTACATGATGAAATGATAATTGATGTAGTAGAAGATAAAACAAAAGATCCGTATTCAGAAATAGAAGCTATTGAGATGCTTAAGGATTTAGAGGATAGTGAAAGAGAAATAGTAGTTTTGCATGTACTTAATGAATTAAAGTTTAGGGAAATAGCGGATATAGTAGATAAACCTATCGGTACAGTCCTTTGGATATATAATAAGGCTATATCAAAATTAAAAAAGAAATATAAATAATTTTTTTCCAATAAAATATAAAATTCGATTGTTATAAGGTTGTAAAGAATAGAAA
>JBJEFR010000056.1:0-34280 GCA_051874255.1 Anaeroplasmataceae bacterium | reverse complement strand
TAAAAAATCAAATACATAGGTATCCTTAAATAATTCATTAGTTAAATCATTAGAATTAGTTATTTCAGTTGTTGTAGGACTCAATAAGCTTCTTTCATAGGCCTTCATAGCAATTTGATTTAATACCATAGATCTAGACCAACCATTTTTATGTGTCTGGTTAATGTAGCATAACATTTCTTCATGAGATTTAGATTTTTGCATAATCTTAACCAAACTTCCCCACGGAATTTACGAAACAGGTTGTTTCGATATTTCTTGATTTGAAAACTCTCTAGCAATATTCATCATGAATTCTAAATTTCTAACCAAATATCCTTTCCCATAATCTTTTAAATCATTGGATAATCCTTCAATATATTTGTTTCCCCATACTTTTCTTTGATTAATGATAGTACCTATTTCATAATAGGTCATTATCATAGCACTATTAACAACTACCATTGCTTTAGCTTGGTTAATTTTAATAGTTTCTTTGATTTTATTTAAATCAGTTAAGTAATCTTTCTCAAAAATTGTTATTTCTTTCGTTTTAGTCATAGCAGTTTATTCCTCTTTTCTCAAAAATAAAAGCCTTACCACATTTTAGCGATAAGGCTTGGTTGTAATATTAAGTTGGAATATCTGTAACATCATAATTGCCAACTCCTTTAGATAATCCTATTGTATCACATATTCCATTTTATTACTAGATTCTAGGTCTATTTCTTTAGGAAATTTTCTGCGAAAAAAATCCGTTTTAACGAGTTCTACCACTTAATTAAACTATTTAGAATTTATAAAGTAAGCCGTTACTAGAATTACTTATTTATAATTTCTAATACTCTATGAAATCTTTCCTTAACATGATCGTGGTGAGCATATTCATCAAATATGCTTATTCCATCATTAGTATTTAACAATACCTCATGAGCTATCCTAGCACATTCATAGGCTGTTTTTAAAATATTATTATGATTGATTCCTTCTTTTTCACCATTTAATAAATATAATTTAGCTTTAGTATTTATTATTTTAGTAGACTTTATATAATTTATAAAATCAGGATACCAAAATGATGAACATATAGGAATTATATGAGTAAATATATCTATATTATATAAGCTTTTTATAGCTATTAATCCCCCTAAGGAATAGCCTCCATACATAATATAATTTTTATTTATTTTATAGTTATTTATAAAATAATTTACTACCTCATTAGCTATAAAGGTATTATACAAATCTCCCTCTCCTTTAAAATCAGGAGCTCCTTCTTTTATAGCCTTATGATACCATGGTGTATACTCAGATAATCTATTATGTGGGATTACTCCCACAATAATAGTATCATTAAGTACCAGGTTAAGTTTATTTAATATATCACCATCATTTAATATTAATAATTTATAATATTCATCATTATTATAATTATTAGGTTTAATTATATTTATAATATATCCTTTTATATTGATATTATCCATTTATATAATTATAAATCCTTTCTAAAGAATCTATAACATTACTACCATATTCCATGAATTCATCATAGGTAATAGATATAATCATATTATTTCTTATAGCATCTACATTAGATAATACTTCATTAGATAGAAGATTATCTATAGCATTACTATCTGCTTCTTTATTTCTATCTGAGGTAACATATATTATTAGGCTAGGATCCATTGATACTAAATTTTCTAATGTAAGACCTGATGTACCTGTAGCTATATTAGTGTATCCTAGGTGGTTTAGCAAATCCTCCTGAAGGGAAGATTTATAGGCTCCAAAGGTTACATTATTGAAATTACACATTACTAAAGCCTTTTTATAATCTGTTGTATTTACTTTATATTGATTAATTTGATTAGAAAGTTTAATAGCTAAGCTATTTGCAGCTTCAGCCACATCAAATATTTTACCTAAATTTCTAATATCATCTAATACATTATCTAATTTAGAATTATTAATAGAGCTACTTTGAGTATATACTTTAATACCAAAGCTATTAAGCTCTTCTACAGTACCAAAGGATGTAGAGGAAAACATTTGAGCTCTTCCTATAATGATATCAGGGTTAAGACTAATAATATATTCCTTACTAAGGTTCTTCTTATCTCCTAGCTTTAATATACTATCAATATCTTCCTTATACTTATCCTCTACCTCATTATCGGGATTAGGCATACCAATAATATATTCCTTTAATCCTAAATCTATCATTGTTTTTGCACTTGAAAGATTATTACATATAACTCTTTGTGGCTTAGATGTAAACCTTTGAGTTATTTCATTTGATAAATTATCATAGGTTTTAATAATAACCTCACCATAATTTTCATCTATTACCTCATTATTATCTTTTTTACATGAAAATAATGATAATGATAAACATAATATACTAATAATTAAAAATACTTTTTTAAACATAACTTATTATAATCCTTTCCTTGTCTTTATATATTTTTGTATCAACATCATATATATCCTTAATAGTTTCTTTATTTATAACATCAAGCGGTGTTCCCTTATACTTTATAACACCATTTTTCATTAGATATATATAATCTGAAAACATTGAAGCTAGTGATAAATCATGAAGTACTGCAAGTACAGTAATATTAAGCTTACTAACTATTTTTAATATTTCTAGCTGGTATTTAATATCTAGGTGATTTAGTGGCTCATCTAATAATAAAATACTAGGCTGTTGAGTAATAGCTCTTGCTAAAATAACTCTTTGTTTTTCCCCTCCTGATAATGATGAATAGCTTTGATATCTTTTATCATACATACCTACCAAATTTAAGGCATCATAGGCTATTTTATAATCAGCATCATTCTCATTACTGAATGCTTTCAAATGTGGAGTTCTTCCTAGGATGACAATATCTATAACCTTAGAATCAAAATTAAGGCTATTAAATTGACTTACAACAGCCATGTTCTTAGCCATATTTTTAATTGAAATATCATCTATATTTTTTAAGTCTAAATATATTGCGCCTTGATTAGGCTTAAGTATTTTATATATCATTTTAAGAAGGGTTGATTTACCACAGCCATTAGGTCCTAAAATTGTATGAAATTCCTTATTTTCTATATCAAGGGATATTCCCTTTATAATTTCTAATTCATCTATTTCATATTTTAAATTCTCACATTTTAAATTCATTAACTATCACCATAACCTTTTTTCATAACTATATAAATGAAAAATATTCCTCCTATTAATGATGTAAATACTCCTATAGGAAGCTCACTATATTCAATTAAAACTCTTGATAAAACATCAGCCCATAATAAAAATATAGCCCCTAAAAGTATTACTACTAAAATTAACCTTTTATTATTGTTGCCAATAATAGATCTTGATATATGTGGTATAACCAACCCAACAAAGGCAATAATACCACAGCTTGATACTAATACTCCTGTTATAATAGCTACAATTATTAAATAAATTAATCTATATAAGCTAAGATTAATTCCAAGTGTATGTGCAGCCTCATCCCCAAGCATCATAGCGTTTAAAATTCTTCCTTGAGTTAAGAAAAAGAATGTTGCAAGTAAAACAATAATTAAAGGAAGCCATATATTACTCCAGCTTGCACTAGAAAGTGAACCCATTGTCCAAAACTTTAAGGCTGTTATACTATCAGTATTACTTGATACTGAAATAATAAAATTAGAAAGCCCTGTAAATAAGGCATTAACTACTGTCCCAGCTAAAATAAGCCTTAAAGCTGTCATTTTGCCTTTTCCCTTAGATATCACAAAAACTAAAAATGTTGCTAGAACTGCTCCAATAAAGGCACCAATAGGTAGAATTACTCCTATTCCAAGCATTAATACTAGTGTTGCACCAAAGGTTGCACCTGATGATACACCAAGGATATACGGCTCAACAATAGGATTATTAACACTTGATTGCATAATAACCCCACACAGTGCAAGTCCAGCCCCTGCAACACATCCTAATAAAACTCTTGGAGCTCTTATTTGCCATATTATAGATTCTATAGGCTTTCCAATACCATCTAATAAACTTTCTATATGAAATAATTTACCAATAAGAACCTTATAGGTTGTACCTATTCCTATTTTTACTGATCCTAAGGAAAGAGATATTAATATTGATAAAACTAGTAGTATTAAAAGTATTATTACTACCGTTATATAATAGCCCTTCTTATCTTTTAATTTCAACTTTTCACCTCCTAGTTAGCCACTACTAACTCATTATATCATATAAAGGTTAGTTATCGCTAACTATTTAATGAAAATGTTTTCAAAAAATAAGGAGCTAAGAAACTCCTTATATAATACTTTAAACTTCTTTTTATTCTTATTATAGGTTCACTTATTGCTTTAGTTCCCAAAACAATTCCCGAAGATAACAAATAATCGAATTCATCTATGTATCTTGTATACCTTTACTGCTTGTGGCATTCCACCTACTAATAAATACATTTTAAATAGATTTAATATTTTATTGTGAAGTGCTAAGTCTAACGATTTATAATTAGAAAAACAATCCCTCATATGATTTATTACATTTTCGCCAATTGAATTAGCTAATAAAAATTCTTCAAAATCCATCGGATACATTTTTTTCTCAGTAATAGAACCCATAGGAATGAGAGTTGTATTTTGTAATGCTATACCAAGTTCAGATCCACTGCAAATATATTTATATTTATTATCTTGTCTAAGCACCTTCAATAGAGTAGGAAGTTCTGGATATTCTTGGATTTCATAAAAATAATTGTATCATTTCCTTCTTTCATTTTATCACCAGCTAGAACACTTACTTCAAGATAAAAAGAATCTATTGAACGAACATTTTCAAAAAGCTTATCACCAAGTTTATCATCTGACATATTAATTTCTATGTAATTTTTGTAATGTTTTTGTGCTAATTTTCTAATTATATAAGTTTTACCAACCTGTCTAGCTCCATCTATACAAAGAATTCTATCAGTATCCTCTGTAAGATATTTTTCAATATAATTTGATATTTTTCTATACAAACAGCATCACCTACACTTTTCAAATATTTTTCGTGCTCAAAATATACACTTTTCAATAATAATTAGTTTTTTATTATATTTACACATTAAAAATAGCATATCCCAAAATATTGAGATATGCTGTTTTAATACCAGCCATAATAGCTTTTATTAGTATCTAACTCTTTTATCTTATTAATTTCATCTTCTGTAAGCTTAAAATTAAATATATCTAGATTTTCCTTCATTCTTATAATACTTGTAGTTTTAGGAATACAAATAATATTTAAGTTTGTTAGATAATTAAGAATTATTTGATAAGGTGTTTTGTTGTGATTCATTGCAATTTCCTTTAATACCTTATCCTCCTTAATATCAACTAAACCTGATATAAATGGTGAGTATGACTCCATTATTATATTATTAGAATCTAAATATTCCTTTAATTTAAGCTCTTGAAAATATGGATGACATTCTACTTGGTTAATCATAGGAATAATATTTACTTTTTTTATAAATGATGATAAATATTCCTCATTAAAATTAGATACTCCTATAGCTTTAATAATACCCTTATTATAAAATTCCTCAAGAGCTTTATAGACCTCGTAATCAGTTTCAAATGGCTCATGAATAAGTACTAAGTCAATATAGGATGTATTAAGAAGAGATAATAATTTATGTATTTGATTAGTAGCTTTTAAATAGGTATTAGTCTTACTATAAAGCTTTGAGGTAATGAAGAGATTTTCTCTTTTTACATTTGATTCTAATAAAGCATTTCCTATATCAGCTTCATTCTCATACATATCAGCAGTATCTATTAGCTCATATCCACATAAGATTGCCTTTTTTACGGCTTCCTTACATTCGAGTCCCTTCATTCGTGCCGTACCAAAGCCTAGGATTGGCATCCTAACACCGTTTCTTAAGGTAATATATCTCATTTTATTCACCTGATTTTACAACAGAGCATTTAGTTACTCCATAGTATTTAAATACTTCTATATCCGCCTCTTCAATAACCTCTCCACAAACAACAATAGGAATTGCAGGAGGGCAGGTTACAGCAGTATCTGCAAGAATTCTACCTAAAGCATCATCTATACTTACACTCTCACGTAAAGAAAATGTTGCCTCTTTTATTGACATAATAGGTGTCTTTTGGGTTCTACTGAAAAAATGTGGTTGAATAGGCTCTTTTCTTTTTAAGCTTATAAGTACTTTTTTTACTAAATTAAGCTCATCTAAAGTATTATTTAATGAAGGCATTAGGACTACAAAATCATGATCATAGAATTCTACAATAATATTATTATCTGAAAGATAACTCGATATTTCATCACCTGTATATCCATAAGATAAGGCGTCAATAGTTATTTTCATTCTTTCATTACCAATAATCTTATATCCATTTAATATTAGTTCTTCTTTAAGGCTATCTATTATATTACATATATTATTAAATTTATCCTTATTTTCTAAAAGATAAGGATTTAGTTTATCTAATGATTGTAGTATTAAATATGACGGGCTTGTTGAACCAAAAAGGCTCAAGGCTTCCTTAGCATGTTCTTTATAATAGCTATCAGCTTCTTTAGATATATGAAGATAGGCTGCGCCTGTAAGCGCAGGAAGAGTTTTATGAGCTGAATCACAGCACATAAGGGCTCCCTCTGTTATTGGGTATACTGATGGCTCTATAAACCTTAAATAGGCTCCGTGGGCATTATCAACAAGCAAAGGGATATTATATTTCTTACAAACCTCTGATATCTTTTTAATTGGTAAAATATTACCAAGATAATCAGGACTAGTTAAATACACTGCAAAAGGCTTATTTGACATATTATTAATAGCATCCTCTACCATAGATGCATCTATATTAGAGTTGTGGTAGCTGTTAGTATTCTTAGAATATATCCATTCTACATCAAAATCTAATAAAGCTGCAGCTGTAATAAAGGTCTTATGAGCGTTTCTTGTAGCTAATACAACTCCTCTACTGGCTTTATTACTTCTATTTGTTAATGCTAAAAATAGCATAGCTCTTATACATTGTGAGGAACCCTCAGTTGAATAGAAGGTATCAGAGCCAAAAAGCAAAGAAGCATTTTCCTCGCTTTTTGCAATAATTCCCTTAGGCAAATATAGGTAATCTGCACCATCAATTTCTGTAATATCTTTAGCTTCAACTCCTAAAACTGAAACACCCTTGTGGCCTGGCATGTGAAGACGGATTTTTTTATCCTTATTGTAATTATCTATAAAATCACATATTGGTGTTTTCATCATCAAGTTCTGAAACGGCAACCATGATTGCACATTCTATTCTCTTTCTAAATAGTTCACAGCCAGCCTTATATACTCCCTTTACGCTTCCTGTAGCATGGTAGGCATTAGCTGCACATCCTCCTGAACAATATAATCTTGCCCAGCAATCATTACATTCCTCTTTAGCATAAACATTACATGATGCAAATTCCTGCTGAATTGTCTTATTATTAACACCATCCCAAATATTTCCAAGCTTAAACTTTTCATCTCCAACAAATTGATGACATGGATATAAATCACCCCAAGGTGTTACCGCCATATATTCAGTACCAGATCCACATCCAGAAATTCTTTTATAAATACAAGGTCCACCAGATAAATCTATCATATAGTGATAGAAGGTAAATGGTCGTCCTTCTCTACGACGACTAATCATAAGCTTCGCAAGGTCCTCATACTGTTTTAATACAATTTCGATATCATCCTTAGTTAAAGCAGATGGGTCATCCTCCTTACAAACAACAGGCTCCATACTAAGCTCATTGAAGCCTAAATCAAGCATTGTTTTGATATCCTCTAAGAAATCTGGATTATTATGAGTAAATGTACCTCTCATATAATAATTCTTGCCCTCACGAGCATTAACTAGCTTCTGAAATTTAGGAACAATTCTATCATAGCTTCCATATCCTGCATAATCAACACGGAATTTATCGTGAACACTCTTTCTTCCATCTAGACTTAATACAACATTACTCATTTCCTTATTAGCAAATTCAATAACATCATCATCTATAAGCATTCCATTAGTTGTAAGAGTAAAACGGAAGTTCTTTTTAGCCTTAGCCTCAATACTTCTTGCATATTTAACTATTTCCTTTACAACTTGAAAATTCATTAAAGGCTCTCCTCCAAAGAAATCAACCTCAAGGTTTCTTCTTGTACCAGAGTTAGCCACTAAAAAATCAATAGCCTGTTTACCAACCTCAAGGCTCATAATGGCTCTTTCGCCATTATATTTTCCTTGGCTTGCGAAGCAATATGAGCAGTTTAAATTACAGGTATGGGCAATATGTAAGCATAATGCCTTAATTACTCCACTTGTTTTTTCCTTTAGCTTTCCTGCCATAGCTTTGAAGGTATCAGGTGTAAATAACTGTCCTGTTTCTTTAAGACTTACTATTTGGTCATAGCATTCCTCAATATCCTCTTTACTAACATTTAGTTTATTATATTTATCTATCATTAATTTTATTATTTCATCATGTGAATTACATTCAAATAATGAAATAATATCATAAGCTATTTCATCAACAACATGTACCGCACCAGAATTAATATCAAGTACTATGTTATATCCATTTAATTTATATTGATGTACCATCGTATTCCTCCAATTATTATTTAAAAAGCCGCCATTTTAAGGCGGCATTTAAATTCAAAAATATTACTTTCTCTTTTGATCTTTATTTTCGCATTTTTGGTTTGCGATTCCACAGCTAGTCTTACAAGCTGATTGGCAAGAAGTTTGGCATTCACCGCATCCACCATTTTTAGCACTTTCACAAAGATTACGAGTTTTAATTGTACGAATGTGTTCCATAATAAATCCTCCAACTTAATAAAATATAAAATACCATATTTAATTTATCATAAATAATAAAAAAAATCAAATAGTTTAAGCATATATACATATAAATATCAAAAAATATTGTAAATAATTTCATTAATTCATTTCTTTTATTATTTTATTATGATAAAATCACTCTTGGTGATTTAAATGATTTTAGACAATATAAGACAAGAGGTTATAGAATTAAGCATTAAAGCCGAGGAAGATTTAAAAGAAATATTTAAAGAGGTTGATGATGTTTGTTTCTATAATTCCAATAGAATATTATCAGCATTTATAGAAAATAGAATTGAATATGCTGATTTTACTGATAGAAATGGATATGGTATTTTTGACTCAGGGCGTGAAAAGCTTGAAAAAATTTTTTCAAGCATTTTAGGTACTGAGGATGCACTTGTAAGAACTCAAATAATGAGTGGTACTAATGCATTATACCTTGCGTTTTCAGCACTTTTAAAGCATGGTGATACTATGATTTCTATATCAGGTAAGCCATATGATTCATTACTTAAAATGGTAGGAATTGTAGGAGATTCAACCCAATCTCTTAAAGCCAATGGTGTAAGCTATGAACAAATCGATTTAGTTGATAATAAATTTGATTTAAAGCGTATTAAAGAAAGATTAGCTAAAAAGGATGTAAAGCTTGTAGAAATTCAAAGATCTAGAGGATATTCTTCTCGTAAATCCTTAACAATTGCACAAATCGAAGAGGTTATTAAAGAAATCCGAAGCGTTAATGATGAGGTTATCATTATGGTTGATAATTGTTATGGAGAATTAGTTGAAAGAAAAGAGCCTGGTCATGTTGGTGCCGATGTTGTAGTTGGTTCTCTTATGAAAAACCTAGGTGGTGGTATAGCTACAACTGGTGGTTATATTGGAGGTAAGGAAAAATATATATCTATGATTGCTGATAGACTAACTTCCCCTGGAATAGGAAAGGAGCTAGGCGCAAACTTTAACCAAAACAGCAATTTCTTCAAGGGAGTATTTATGGCACCTAACGCTGTTAAAAGTGCTTTAAAAACTCAAATATTTGCCTCATATATGCTTGAAAAAACTGGATTTAATGAAATATCTCCTAAATATAATGAATTTAGAACCGACATAATTCAAATAATTGAGCTTAAAACTAAAAAGAATCTTGTAGCCTTCGCAAGAAGTATTCAAGCTTCCTCTCCAATTGATTCAGGAGTATATATTATGCCTGCCCCAATGCCAGGATATCCTTGTGATGTAATAATGGCTGCAGGATGCTTCACAGAAGGAAGTACTATTGAGCTTAGTGCTGATGCTCCTTGTGTTGAGCCATATACTTTATATATGCAGGGTGGACTTACCTATGAATATGGTAAGCTAAGCATTATGCAGGCCTTATCAAAGGTTCTCGATGAAAAAAATAAGAATTAATAAAAGAAGCACGATTTCGTGCTTCTTTTATTATAAAAAATGAGAGAAAAATTCTCTCATTTAATTACTACTATATTGTCCACCATCAATTCTAATAATAGAATTATTGATATAGCTTGCATCATCGCTAATTAAAAACTTAACAAGCTTAGCTACCTCACGAGCTTCTCCCATTCTTCTTAAAAGAATTTTATCAAGCTCCATTTGCATGAACTCCTCATCATAGTCAGCAATTTCGCTTTCTGTATTAATAAGCCCCGGTGCAATAGCATTTACCGTGGCATATGGCGCAAATTCAATAGCTAAATTATGAGTTAGGGAATTAAGTGCTGCCTTGGAGGCATCATATTCTATTCCCATAGGATAGTATGTATTAATTCCATTTGTAGAAGAAATATTAATAATCCTTCCCCACTTTTTATCCATAATATGTCGTTTTGCTCTTTTTGCAGTTAAAAAGGCACCTATTACATTAACATCTAAAGTTTTTCTAAAGTCATCAACATTCTTATAATTAAAAATGTTAGGAATATCAACGGCAGCGTTATTAATTAATATATCTACCCCACCAAGCTTCTCTTCAATGGTGTCAAACATTAAATTAACCTGCTCCTCACTACTTACATCACATTTAATGACTAAGGATCTTACATTATATTCCTTTATTTTGTCATTAAGTTGATAAGCCTCACTTTCAGATGTATTGTAATTTATTACGCAATCATATCCGGCTTGGGCAAGTTCTTCTATTATAGCAGCACCAATACCCTTGGCACTACCAGTAACCAAAACAACCTTACTCATTAAAATTATGCTCTACCGCAATAGCTTCCATCAATAGTTGAAATAATAACCTTTTCTCCTTCTTTGATGAATTGAGGTACTCTAATCTTTAATCCAGTCTCTAAAGTTGCATCCTTTGTAGATGTAGATGCAGCACCAGGTGCAGCTGGTGTAGTTTCAGTAACAACTAATTCTACCTTATCTGGAAGAACAACGTCTAAAACTTCATCCTCAAAGAAACGAAGTGATAGCATCATTCCATCTAGTAAATAGTACTTATAATCACCAATTACTTCTCCTGATAATTCATATGTATCAAATGTTTCTAAATCCATAAAATAGTATGTTCCAGCTGATTCATAAGAATATTGAACATCTTTCTTTCTAATTTCAGCTTGGTCAAATTTTGTATTTGTATTAAAGTTTCTTTCAACAATGTTTCCAGTTCTTAAATCCTTCATCTTTGTTTTAAGAATCGCAGCTCCCTTACCTGGTTTTACATGCATAAACTCTAAAACAACATATAAATGTCCTTCAATCATTAATGTTAATCCGTTTTTAAAATCTCCTGCTTCAATTGCCATATTAAAATTCTCCTTTATTTAATATATTTACTCTTAATTTTATCTTTTTTTATATATAAAAGTCAAGTTTTTATCATAAATTTCATAATTATTCATATAAAAACGAAACCGTTAAGAAAAAAGAATATGACAGTATCACCTTTTGGCTATCTTTCATATTCTTTTTTGTTAATACTTTAATTATTCAGTTTTATCATCTTTTGTTAGAGATTTAATTATTTCTTCCATACGTTTTTTATCTCTAATAGCAAATATTGCAATAACTGTTGAGATTACAACTGCAATAAATGAAGCAACGCATGCAATAATGACAGCTACTGAAGAACTACTAGATTGAGTTATAGGATCCTCAATTACCTTAACACCAAGTGATTGCCATGTAACTCCAAGATCATTTGTTACTTCCCATTCATTTGTTTCTTCATTAACACGTAGCTGACTATCAGCATCTGGTGATGTTCCAGCATATACTCCTGTATCAATAGAACCAATAAACCAATTTCCGTTCTCTCCAACTGTTGGTTGAACGTATTTTGTTACTGTCGCTCCATTTGTAACATAGAATTCAAAGGTATCTCCATCTGTATATGTAATAGTATAAGTATCTACTAAGCCTTCTGTATTTGTCTTTTCAATCTTTACTATTCCTTTTCCATCATCACCTTTTTCACCCTTTTCACCAACTGCTTTTACACTTAGTGAAATCCAAGCTGTATCTCCTTCATATTGATATTCCCAATATAATGTTTCAGGATTAATTCTAATTTTAATTTCTTTTCCATCAGTTCCATTTTGTCCATTTGTACCTAGAGCCTTTACTCCTGTATCAGTTGAACCAATAAACCAATTTCCATTCTCTCCAATATGTGGTGTGATTCCATTTTCACCATCTGTTGCATTTTGTCCATTCTTAACAGTGAAGGTTGATGTTGTACCATCTGTATAGGTAATAGTATATGTATCTACTAAGCCTTCTGTACTTGTTTTTTCAATACTAACTATTCCTCTTCCAGCTTCTCCTGTTGCCTTAACTCCTAGTGATGTCCAGTTTAAATCTCCTTCATATTGATATTCCCATTCATTTGTTTCAGAATTTATACGAACGATAATTTGCTTTCCATCAGCTCCAGCCTCTCCAGTTGCTCCGGTTTCACCAACGGCCTTTACTCCTGTATCAGTTGAACCAATAAACCAATTTCCGTTCTCTCCAATATGTGGTGTGATTCCATCCTCTCCACCATTTTGTCCATTCTTAACTGTGAAGGTTGATGTTGTACCATCTGTATAGGTAATAGTATATGTATCTACTAAGCCTTCTGTACTTGTTTTTTCAATACTAACTATTCCTCTTCCAGCTTCTCCTGTTGCCTTAACTCCTAGTGATGTCCAGTTTAAATCTCCTTCATATTGATATTCCCATTCATTTGTTTCAGAATTTATACGAACGATAATATTCTTACCGTTTGTACCATCATTTCCATCTGAACCAGTTGCTTTCACTTCAAGTGATGTCCAGCTTGTTCCATTATCATATGATACTTCCCATTCATTTGTTTCAGCGTTGATTCGAAGCTTTGGTGTAATTCCATCAACACCTGATCCTGAACCTGATGTAGCTTTAACACCTAAAGAATTCCATGTTGATCCACTATCGTATGATACTTCCCAATAATATGTTTCAGAATTTATACGAAGCTTTGGTGTAATTCCATCTGAACCGGTTGCTTTGACATTTAAATTTGTCCATGTTGCACCATCATCATATGATACATACCAATTGTTATCATCACCTATCTTTAGTTGTGGTGTTTTTCCATCGGCTCCGGCAGAACCAGTAGCTTTAACACCTGTAGAAGTCCATATTATATCTCCTTCATAACGATATTCCCACTCATTAGTGTCTTCGTTAATCTGAATTTCTAATTTCTTACCATTTTCTCCATCTGAACCATTTGTTACAGTAAAATCAAATGTCTCTTCATTAGTAAAGGTAATTCGATATGTAACAACTAATCCTTCGGTCTTTACTACTTCAATCTTTTCTATTCCATTACCTGTTGCACCAGTAGCACCTGTTGCTTTAACATTTAAATTTGTCCATGTTGTACCATCATCATATGATACATACCAATTATTGTCATCACCTATCTTTAATTGAGGTGTTTTTCCATCAGTACCATCTTCGCCAGCAGCTTTTACTTCGGTATCAGTTGTACCTATCCACCAATTACCATTTTCTCCAATAAATGGTGTTTCACCATTAGTACCACTACCAGTTCCATCACATGTACAGTTAGTTACCACGATTGTATCTTCAGTTCCATCAGTATATTTAATTGTATATGTATCAACATTATCTACTGTAGATTTAACAATTTCTTCAATACCTTTTGGAATTTCAATATAATTAGCATAAATTGTTGTATCTTTTGTGAATACTGTATCAAGATTTACCTCGTCTCCTTCTCCATCTTCTTCTGTGAACCACGCAAAGAATAGATGAGAAGAATCATATACTGGATTAGGCAAGTTTACTAGCTTTCCATCCTTAGTAACTAAATATGCTGGAGTTACAGTACCTCCTTGAGCATCTAATGTAACTTTATAATTAATAGTCCAACGTGCATATATTGTTATATCAGCTGAAAGTTCTTGATCTGTTACTAATTCTCCATCTGTAGCTAAAGTATACCAGCCTACAAAAGTATGATATTCATCCCATTCTGGAATAGGTAGATCATTTACAACTAATTTATGGTTATTAGACTCTACTGTAGTATTAGCTATTACACCACCTGAATTAGTATCTAAAGTAATATCATATTCTTGAAGCTTTGTAACAGCTCTAACGTTCATATTATAATTTACAACAATACTAGATAATTCTGAAACACTAACTAAAGTTTCTGTAACTTCTCTTTCAGTAAGTTTATTAACTGATGAGTCTAAACCAAGCTGTCCAGAAGAATTTGAACCTGCAGCAAAGATAGAACCACTGCTATTAAGCGTAACAATATGACTTCCTCCAATTGCTACCATAATATAATTATCTAATGAAGACGCAACCTGAGTAAATTGATAGATAATTGGTTGGTTGCTACCAAGACCAAGCTGTCCATTCTCATTATTACCACAAACCCATATAGATCCATCCATTTTTTCTGCAACTACAAAGTCTTTACCAACATATACATTTATTACATTAGACATTAGATTTCCATTAACATCATACATATCTGCAAACTCACTAGCATAAGTTTCTACTGAAGATGGTAATGAACATTGACCCTTAGAATTATCACCAAAAGCTCTTAGGTAATATGTATCCGTATTTGTATATGTATACGAAATGATAAAGCCTTCTCCAAACATAATATGAGTATTAGCGTCAACCATTTGATCAAATAGACCCGTAAATGTATTACATTTTTCAGAAACTGACATAACTAAATCTGAAATACTATATGCAAGACCTGTACTCATAGAATTAACTAGATATCCAGACATTGTTTTTACAAATTCAGGATTTCCACAAAAATAATAACTATCAGTATTTATCAATATCGTATAATCACTACCCATTTTAATTTCTGAGCCATCTGTATAAATATAACTTATACCTTCTGTTACTTTGTTAAATGCAGAAACATTATTATATGTTCCAAGTCCCAATTGTCCATCAGTATTTAGTCCAGAAGAATAATACATTGAATAACTTGGATACTCAGAATCAAGTACCTTAACAAATGTATGATTACCACTTAAATAAACATAATTTACATTTTCAAGTTTATTTTCACTTGAATCAACCATTTGTGTAAAATAATTAACATTTTCAGCATTGCTATTTATTCCTAATTGACCATAGGTATTATCACCACAAGCCATTATAGTACCATCAGCCATTTGAGCTACAACCATATGTCCCTTAGCATATATCATAGATACATTTTCCATTGCCCCTGTTTGTGATTGCATTTGAACAAATACGTTACTTCCATCATAAGTCTTATTTCCAAGTTGACCATAATCATTGCCACCACATGCCCAAATTGTACCATCACTTAAAAGAATAACTGTAAAATCATCACCAGCGGCAATTTTAGTGATTTTTGCTTGATATAAATATTCTTCTAAGACATAACCAGTATCTAAAACGAATGTTAAACCTGCCTCAGATAAAGTCTTTCCTTCTAAAGCATAGAAATTTGTTAATCCACTTTCACTTCCATCACTAAATGAACCATTACCATTAGTTGAAAGATCAACACTCTTTGCAGGCTTTAATATAACATTATCTCCATCTTGAACCGCCATATATTTAAATGTTGCATTAGTAAAATTTACAAATTTAACTTTATCAGCAGTAAAATGTTTAAAAAGAACAAGACCTTCATAACCATTTAGATTTGAAATCGTAATAGTATCTCCATTATATCCATACATATCAATATTTGGTTCAAATCCAGTTCGATAATTAACAATTGAACCTTTTATGGTACCACCATAAATTTTTATTTCATGTGCTGTATTAATATATGAATCATATGTATAAATTAAACCTAGCGATAATGCGTTTGATTCATTTTTAGAATATAATGTACCACCAAACATATTAAATGAAGATGCTAGATACTTATAATAATATTGTTCAGACATGTCCTCGTCATAGCCAGTTACTATTTTTTCGTATCTTTCTGATGTTAAAACATAAACAACACTATAATCGTTTACTATTTTTCCACCAAATAAATTAAATGTTCCACCTCTTATTTCAATTGTATGGGAAATATTTACTTTATCAGTTGCAGAAATACTACTATCATATACCATTTCAATTGAACCTTCACCACTTGGATCATAAATATTTAAAGTAGCATCATAAATGTAGATTCCAATAGAAACACTAATATTATAAATCGTGATTTTATGTCCATTTAAGCATAAATTAACTGTTATATCACTTACTTCATAAAGTCCGAATCCCTCTATTCCAATTGATGACCCTGATGCAATAACTATATCTTCTGTTAAATAAAGATTTTTTGATGCTTGAATGGATAAACCATAATATGTTTGACCCTCGCTATCATATTGCTGAAAACTAGAATTTGAAATTACCCATTCTTGGTTAACCGGAGTATCAAATTCAGCACCATCATGAACTGAATGATCTGTACTTGGAGCTATTGCTTCAACATTAACTACAATTGAATCACTTCCGTCCCATTCAGAACAACTAATAATAACCGAATTTCCTACACCTTTAGTATATTCCATATTTTTATATCTTTTATCTTCATTAGTTAATTCTTCAGTTTGTTCAGAGATATCACTTGGAAGTATGTATCCTTCCTTAGCTTTAATAATAAAGCTTTCAAATGAATCCCCATACTCAAAAGACTGAACAATAGTATAACCATTTATTTCATCATTTTCTATAATTGTTAAAGAATTAGGTTTACTATCTTTGAAAACTTTAGTTTCATAAAACCTATCATCTAATAAAGCATTTTTTATATTAATTGTATATGTTATTGTTAAAGATATAATAACATCTTCTTCATTTTGTTTCTTTGTATACTTCTCATCTAAAAGGTTTACTTTTTCTATTGTAGTATTTTTTATACATGGAATAGAAGAAGACAAAATTGGTAAGAAATTAATTGTACCTTCATAACCTGAAGCATCAATATCACTTTTTGAAGCAATATTACCTATAGTACCTCCAGCAAGTACTAATTCCCCAGAGTTTAAAACACATAATCCCTTTGATTCAGTAGGTGTTTCTTCTTCTGCTAAGGAAGTATTTGAAACTGTACCTTCATATAAATTAAAATTACCATTATTTTTAATAGTAATATTTCGACCAGACGAAATAGTACCACCCCATAAGTTCAAGGTACCACTGTTGTTAATACAAACTAAATAATTATACTCACTACTTTCATCTGATGAAGTGATAGTAACATTATCACAAACATTTAGTGTTACATTTCCAAAATAAATATAGCTACTATTTGATAACGTTATTGTAACTGGACTATCAGCAAAAAAACTAACATTGCTTAATAATTCTAAAGAATTAGTCACATTAATATTAGTTGTTATCTTATAACTACCATTAAGGCCTCCTTCTAAACTAAGCAGTGAATCAAATTGTTCTTGATTCGTTATAACTGTTCCATTACTTTCGACAAACGTAGGCTTTTCTGCCGCATTAACATCACGTGATTTAAACAAAAATGTGCATGCAATACATAATGCACAAACAACTCCAATAAGAAGTCCTATTAATCCTTTCTTCTTTTTCATATCCTTCTTTAGCATATTTCATTCCTCCCAACTATGTTAAATTTACAAAATTGTATTTTATATTTGTATTTTATAATACAAAGGACAACTAAAGGACACAAAAAAAAGAGAAAAACGAACATATAATTCATTTTTCTTCTTTTTTTTGATATTTTTCTTTAATTTCATCATATATTCCTGTACTAAATATCGCCCAAGAATAGGCCATCATATATTCCCCTCTAAAGGAATTAATCGCAATCGCATCCATTTTCTCATAATCATAAGCATCACACTTTATTTTTGAGGTATCAATTGAAAGATGATTCCAGCTTTTAACTAAGATATCTGAAATTCCTGCATTTTCTAAAGTTTTTTTAAGGGATGATATTGTTGCGGTTGTCTTATTTTTTAGTTTTCTATCATAATTCTCATTTTCCCATAATATCGCCGCTATTCTTTCTGTTGTAACACTAGCCCCATGTCTATCGACTAAATAAGCCAGTAATTCCTTAGCCTTTTGGCGTTCAAATTTTAATATTTTCCCGTCAACAAATACCTCAAAATCGCCAAATGTTTGAATTCTTATATCCTTACTTAGGTCAGATGGGGCATCCATCCAATCAGTAACCATTTCATCAAGCACTCTTCTTATTTGTTTAGCTGTAACAGGCTTTAATAAATATCCCTTCGCACATAGGCCAAACGCATCTATTGCATATTGGCTATAGGCGGTACAAAAGAATAATTTTATTTTAGGAAAATACTTTTTAAGTATTCCTGCAAGGCTTAAGCCATTCATTTTTCCAAGCTCAATGTCTAAGAATGCATATTCAAGCCTTTCGTTTTGGGCATCTAATTCTTCTATTAGTTCTACAGCCTTTTCAGCGCTTTGTTTAGCATAAATAGTAGAATCATTAAATACATCCATGACCTCTTCTATCATTGAATTTAGGACCATTTTTTTATCATCAACTATTAAAATATTCATATCTATCCACCTTACTTATTTAAAAATTCTTATAACAACCTTTGTACCATGACCAATATCACTTTCAATAGAGACGTCTCCGTATTTCATATGCTCTAATCGATTAATAACATTTCTAATACCTATATGATTATCTTTATTTTCATTAATAATATTTGTATCAAAGCCTACACCATCATCAGTAATAATAATATAAATATAATCATCTTTTCTCTTCGTTTGTATCTTTATATTTCCGCCACTTTCTCTAACACAAACACCATGCTTTACTGCATTTTCAACAAATGGCTGAACAGTAAGACATGGCAATGAAAAATCATCCTCTTCAATATCAAATTCTATGTTAAGCTTATCTCCAAAGCTCATTTCTTCAAGCTTTAAATAGGTTTTAATATGCAAAAGTTCCTTAGAAAAGGGAATAATTTGTTCCTCTAATGATTGCATATTTCCTCTTAAATATGAAGAAAAATCATCTAATGCCTCTTGAGCTTTAATGGGGTCCTTCTTACATAGATATCTTATAGAGGCTAAGGTATTATATAAAAAGTGAGGTTGAATTTGAGAAAGCATAATAGTTGTTTTCGTTTTTTCTAGCTCAGCTTTTAGTTCTCTTTGCTTTTCAATAGCTAAAAAATTTTGAGGAATAAATACAAATAATATAATTAAAGCTGTTATAAATATAAATATAAACCCAATTTTAGAAAGAATAACTCCATTATATAGTTTGAATACATTTAAAAGGAAATCTATTATAAAAAATGACTGTATTATTATTGAAAGTATTATATTGTATCTATTAAATGGCTTTGACCTTTTTATACTTAAACTTAGTAATATTATCCATATTACCGACATACAAACTATAAGAATACATAAGAATAATAACGTACTATATACATGACAGTCTGTGACTATAATATAAATCATTAGCGCTATTAAAACAATACTTTGGAAAAATACTAAAATATTACCTATATTTTTTAGTCTTTTTGTAAGAAAAACATTCATTAAATAATTTATAAATAGATTATAAAATAATATTGAAAAATAAGCTGCAAGAGTATTTATAATTATTTTTTCATTCCAATAATAAATATTAGGAGAATCTATAATAAAATATATTGACCCAAAAAACAAAGAAAGGCCTAATAACAAAATCAATTTACTTTGTTTAAAATGAAGCATAAAGCTAAATAAAGAAATACCAATAAATATGACTGAAACTACTAAAATAGTAGTACCTATTATTCTATCTCTTTCTCCTTCCTTTAAAAGAGAATTTTCAATAGAAGTTCCGTTATAAACAAACATTTTATTTAAAAATTCATTAACAGCATTAAAATTTCCAAAATTATGAGGATTAGATAAAACAATACTCACCTCGTCACCTGCATTACCGGTAAATTCATAACAAGTGAAAAACTTACCACATGCATATTGACCATAAAGTTCATCCTCTGAATCAAAAATATGATCAGCCTGTCCTTCTATTTGAATATCTGCCTTAATATGATTAAAATATAATAAAACCTTTTGTCCATTTTGTAATAAAACCTTTGTTTTGGCTTCATCAGGATAAACAACATAAAATGTTCCCTTTAAGGTAATATCCTCATTTGTTATTTTTATATCATTTGAAATAGGTCTAAATTCTTTATCTCCTTCTTTATATTCTCCCTCAAAAACAACTTCAAAATAAAGAGATGATGTTGATTGAATAGATTTATTAGCCATTATCCAAAAAAATATTAAACAAATTAATATTAAAATTAAAGAACTTATTAAAATAATATATTTTCTTAATTTTTTCATAAATCTAACCTCTTTAATAGTTAACTCTATTATAACATTTGAATAAAAAAAAACTCCAGAAAGTTTTATTTAATTTACTTTCTGGATGTTTTTATTAAAATTCATAATCAAATGATACTCTTTCCTTAACAAGTGGTCTTAGCTTTTTACCAAACTCAACATGAATTGGATCAACTCTATATGCTTCTAGCTTTGAAGCATCCTCGTATGTAGCATTAAGCATCATATCATGACTAGATGTACTAAGGGGATTAATAACAAATTCTAAATCAATAACGTGTGTAATAGCCTTTAATGATTCACTTTCCTCCTTTAGCATTTGTAATTGCTCTAAAGTAGTATCATCTTTAATTTTCCAAATAACTATATGTCTTAGCATAATATTTCCTCCTTATAATGTGTTAAATTACCATTTTCAATAATATCAGTATTCTTTAAAATAATATTTTTATATCTTTCTAACTCTAAGCCTTTATTACAAGATATTTTAACATTCTCTAGAGTAATATCATGAATAGGGAGTAAATCAAGTCCATTTATAACAAGCCCCTTCTTGGCGCTTGTACAAATAGTGTTAGTAATTTTTACATTCTTAAATTCTGGTACATCCTCCATTGACTCATTAACAAGCTTTTCAACACCCTCAACACCAAGAGTTGTAAGGGCATATCCCATTGTAAAGATAATAGCCTCCTCTTTAATATTAGTCATTCTAATATTATTTAGGGTAATATCACTAACTACTCCACCTCTACCCATAGAGCTTTTAAATCTAATTCCTACATCAGTACCTATAAAATTACAATTTTCACATAAAACATTATTTACGCCACGTGACATTTCACTACCAACAACAAATCCACCATGAGCCTCAAAAACATTACAATCGTGAATATAGATGTTATAAGAGGGCTTTTTAATTGCTCTTGCTTCCTTATTCTTTCCACTTTTGATGCAAATACCATCATCACCTACTGCGAATGTTGTATGAGATACCTCAACATTATTACATGATTCAATATCTAATCCATCTCCATTTTGAGCATGGTATGGATTTCTAATGACACAATTTCTAATTGTAAGATTAGATGTGAAAAGAGGATGAACATTCCATGATGCTGAATTTTGGAAGGTAGCTCCCTCAAGTAAAACAGTATCGCAGTTTACAATACTTACAAATGCTGGTCTATATAAATCATAATTCTTTTGAGCTTCTTCTAAATCAAAGGTTTCACCCTTCAATGCACCTTCATAGGCTGTTTTGGTAGGATACCATATTTCAGTTTCCTTCATTTTTTGAACATATGGGGAGATTTTCAATCTATTTTGCCATTCCTTTTCAGTTAGCTTCCACTTCTTTACACCTCTCCATAAATCACCCTGGGCATCCATTATACCTCTACCTATAATCGCAATATTATGACAATTATGAGCTGTTATCTGTGATTTTGCACGAACTCTTTTAGTTCCCTCCCAATCACCAACATACACTGGATATTCCTCACTTGATTTTGAAAATATAACGTATGCACCATCCTCTAAAAATAAGCATACATCACTTTTAAACTCAATAGGTCCTGTAAGCCATAGACCAGTAGGTATAATAACCTTTCCTCCTCCAGCTTCATTACATTTTATTATAGCTTCATTAATAGCCTTAGCTACATTTTCGCTTCCACCCTCTTTAGCACCAAAATCTACAATATTAAAACTTTGGTCCTTAAATGATGGTAAATTAACATTAAAATCTTTCATTTTATCACCAAATATTATTTTACCTTAAATATTTATATATTAAAAGGAAATAGTCGCACATTGTAAAAAAAAGAGAACAATGTTCTCTTATTTTGAAGTAGACAAATATATTCCAAATAATCCATTTATAAATCCACCCATTATCATAAAATAAAATCCATTTTCCATAATAGGTGTTAATGTATATCCATTAGTTTGAACTATTGAATTTTTCTTAATAAACAAAATTGCAAAAACAAACATTGTAATTACACATATACTTACTATTACTCCAAACGCTAATATAAATCCATTTAAAATTTTCTTTTTTTCTGTTGGAATTGAAAAATCAATAAATGCTAGAATAGTTATTAATCCAGCAAATGCTGTTAATGCATATGCAAAATATCTAATAAACTTAGCAAAGAAATCACTAAATTCACTAAAATTTTTACCAAACTCTGTTAGATTAAAATTTTGATAAATTTTTGAAGTAATTTCAAATTCATTACTTCCAGGCATCTTCATTTTTAAAGTCCATGCATTAGCTATATATCCAAATAAAATCATCAAGAAACCAACTAATGCTACTATTTTAAATACAAATTTATTCATAATACTTACCCCTTCTTTATAAGTATTCCACAGCACTCCGTATGGGTTTGATGTGAAAACAAATCAAATGGTGTAACTTCTAAAAGCTCATAACCATTATCAGATAGTATTTTTACATCTCTTGCGAAGGTTGAAGTCTTACATGATATATACACTATCTTAGGTATATTCATAGAAATAACAGTGTTTAAGAATTCAATATCGCATCCCTTTCGAGGTGGATCAAATACTATAACATCAATTTTTTCTTTTTTAACAAGCTTCTTTATTTCATCCTCGCATTTACCACATATAAATTCTGCGTTTTTAATACTATTAAGCTCCATATTCATTTTGGCATTCATAATAGCTTCGCTTACTACCTCAATGCCATAAACCTTTTTTGCTTTTTTAGCAATATTTAATGTAATGCTACCGATTCCACAATAGGCATCAATAACAATATCATCATTATTTATATTAGCATATTCTATCGCTTTTTGGTAGAGATTTTCACATTGTTTATGATTTATTTGAAGAAAAGAATTAGGATGTACCATAAATTCTAATCCATTTATATTTTCAGTTAAATAGCTACTACCATAACACAATTTAAAAACACTTCCTAATACTACATTAGTTTTATCAGGATTAATATTTAAATATATTGAAACGACCTCTTTGAATGTATCTTTAATACTTTCTACTATGCTATTTAATTCCTTAAAATATGATGTTGCAACAAGCACAATCATTATTTCATTTTTACTATTTACTCTTAGCATAATATGCCTCATTAAGCCTTTATGGGTTAATTCATCATAGATACTAATGTTATACTTTTTAAGACATCCTTTTATATACTCAATAATTATTGAAGATAGTGTCGGCTCTATTAAGCAATTTTTCATAGGAATAATAGTATGAGATTTTTCTTGATAAAATCCACTTATTATTTCTCCATCCCTAACTCCAAGTGGTACTTGGATTTTATTACGATAGCCATAAATATTAGGATTAGCCTCACATTTATTTATTTTAGGAGTTAATCCTGATACCTTTTTAATAGTTTCACGAGTAATTTTAGTTTTATATTCTAGCTGATAATCATAATTTAAATGCATAATATTACATCCACCACACTCCTCGTAGTATGGACAAATATTATTATTTCTTAGCTTAGATTCCTCTAAAATCTTAAGATTTTTAGCTGTAGCTATATTCTTAGTTACTCTTGTTATTCTTGCAACTACCTTTTCACCAGGAAGAGCATTATTAACAAAAATAGGAAAATCATTTATTTTAGCTATCCCAAGTCCTTGATAGTCAATATCAACAATATTAAGTTCTAATATTTCATCTAATTTCATTTTATTTTCCCTTTGCCTTTAATTCTATTAATACATCTCTAACCTGAGCTGCCATTTCAAAATTTAATGTTCTAGCATACTCATTCATTTCAGCTTCTAATCTTATAATTAACTCCTTAGTTTCCTCTTTTGTTAATTCTCCACTCTTTTCCTTAGCTTCAAGCTCATCATTAACCTTAATTGTTATACTATCTCTAATTTCTTTAACAACTGTTTTAGGTATTATATTATGAGCTTTATTAAATTCATCTTGAATTTTTCTACGACGAGCTGTTTCCTCTATAGCCTCTTCCATCGCATCACTTACAGTATCAGCATACATAATAACCCTACCATTGGCGTTTCTTGCCGCTCTACCAATCGTTTGGATTAGACTTCGTGAAGAACGAAGGAAGCCTTGCTTATCAGCATCTAATATAGCTACAAGCGATACCTCTGGTAAATCTAGCCCTTCTCTTAATAGGTTAATACCTACTAATACATCATATTTACCAAGACGTAAATCCCTTAGTATTTCTAATCTTTCAAGTGACTTTATTTCTGAATGCAAGTAAGCAACCTTAAGTCCCATTTGCTTCAAATAGTTAGTTAACTCCTCACTCATTTTTATAGTTAAGGTAGTAACAAGTACTCTTTCATTTAGCTCAATTCTTTTAACTATTTCACCATATAGGTCATCAATTTGCCCCATAGTAGGTCTTACCTCTATTTCAGGGTCTAATAGACCCGTAGGTCTAATAATTTGTTCAACTATTGGAATATTTTTACCCATTTCATAATCCCCTGGAGTTGCGCTAACATATAATATATCATTAATCTTATTCTCAAATTCATCGAATTTAAGAGGTCTATTATCTAAAGCGCTAGGTAATCTAAAGCCATATTCAACTAGAGTTTGTTTTCGGCTTCTATCTCCATTATACATTCCTCTTACCTGAGGGATAGTAACATGAGATTCATCTACTATCATTAAGAAATCCTTATCAAAAAAATCTATTAAGGTTGCAGGAGTTTCTCCTGCCTCTCTAAGGGATAAATGTCTTGAATAATTTTCAACTCCACTACAGGTTCCCATTTGTTCAAGCATTTCAATATCATATTTAGTTCTACCGCTTATACGCTCAGCCTCAAGAGGCTTTCCTTCTTTGTTAAATTTAAGAATTTGTTCTCTAAGCTCCTCTTTTATTCTTCTTATAGCCTCATTAAGCTTTTCCTTATTAGTAACGAAGTGGGTAGCACTAAAAATATTAACATAATCCAAGGTATCTATAGCCATTCCTGTTAAAACATCAAAGGTTCTTATTCTTTCTATTTCATCATCAAAGAATTCAACTCTTATTCCATTTTTATGCATTGATGCAGGAATTATTTCTAAGGTATCACCCCTAAGTCTAAAGGTTCCACGAGAAAAATCAATTTCATTTCTACTATATTGCATCTCTACAAGACGCTCTATTAGTTTTCTTGGATCCATTTTTTCATTAGTTCGAAGAGTAATCATACTACCCTTATAATCCTCAGGATCTCCAATACCATATATACATGAAACTGAGGCAACTATTATAACATCCTTATAATCAATAAGGGCCGATGTAGCATTATGGCGCATCTCATCAATTTCTTCGTTTATTTTAGCATCCTTCTCAATGAAGGTATCACTTGATACAACATATGCTTCTGGCTGGTAATAATCATAATATGAAATAAAATAAGCGACATGGTTATTAGGAAAAAACTCCTTTATTTCACTATATAATTGCCCAGCAAGAGTTTTATTATGAGCTAATATTAGGGTTGGCTTATTAAGTTCCTTAATAACATTACACATAGTAAATGTCTTTCCTGTACCAGTAGCCCCTAGTAAAACAACCTCTTTATCACCATTATTAAATTTAGAAACAATCTCCTTAACTGCTTCCTTCTGGTCACCTGCCATCTCATATGGGCTTACTAAATCGAATATCATATTAAGTCATCTCCAATAATATTTCATTGTATATAACAAAAGAGATGCAAGGCATCTCTTAGTGATTATAAATTTCTCCGGCAAGATAATCCTCATTAATAACATTATTAGCAATATTATGAGTATGATCTCCTACACGCTCTAGATTTGATAATATATCTACATAGTAATCTAAATTTGAAACTGAGCATATTCCCTTTGTCAATCTTTCAACATGATGCTTACGATATTTTTCCTCCATATCGTCAACATATTCCTCATCATCAACAACTATTTGAGCTGCATCTAAATTCCAGTCTCTTACAGCTATATAAGCATTATCTACCATTTCATGTAATTTTTCAAACATGGTATGTAATTCTTCAGTTCCATTTTTTGATAAATACAATTTGGCTTCATATCTTTGATTAAAGAATTCTACAATATTTGAGCAGTGATCACCAATACGCTCTAAATCCTTAATAGTATCTAAATATTTAGATAGCATATTAGTTTGTTCCTTTGTTAAATCCTGAGCTGCAATTTGTACCAAATAATCATGTATTTTCTTATCAAGACCATTTATTTCATGCTCATAGGCCTCAGCCTTCTCTACAGCTCCAGGAATATGCTCAAATGAATATTTCTCAGTTAATTCAAAGAAATCAACAGTTAGCTTTCCCATATAATCTATAGCTGTTTTAGCAAACTCTAAGGCTAAGGTTGGTGACTTTTTAACAAGAGTAAAGTCAGATAATTGTCTTTCCATATCAGACTCATCATCGCCCTTAATAATCTTATTGCAAACGATTGAAAGTGGCTTCAATAAGAACAAGAAAACAAATGAATTAACAACGTTAAAGAATAAATGGGCTAAGGCAATAATCATTGAATTATTCTTAGTACCAAATAACAAATCATTAACCCATAATACTAAATTCTTATATCCAAGCCATGCACACATAAATACTATAACACCAATTAGCTTGATTAAAATATTAGCAACCGCAACCTTTTTTGCAGCCTTTGATGAGCCTAGTGATGCAATAAAGGCTGTAATAGTTGTACCGATATTAGCACCTAACATAATAGCCAAGGCTCCCTTTAAAGGAATAGTTGCGCTTGTATACATTTCCTGAACTATACCGATTGTAGCACTTGATGATTGCACAACAAAGGTAAATAGGGTACCTACAATAACCCCAAGCACTGGTAAATCAGCTAACTTAGAGAATAGTAATTCAATTTGTGTTGAATATGAATTTTGAATTGTTTTCATGCTCATAGAAATAAATGTTAATCCTAAGAAAATAAGTCCAAAACCTAAGATAACTGAGCCTACTTGCTTAATTTTTTTCTTTTTAAAGAAGAAAACCATTGCGGCTCCTAAGGCTACAAGTATAACTGAAACAACTGGCATAATATTAATACTTTGGAATCCGGCCATTATAATAGTTAATACCGTTCCACCTATATTAGCTCCAAGCAATATTCCTAAAGCCTGAGGAAATGTCATAAGTCCTACCGCAACAAGTGATACAGCTAAGGCTGATGTTCCTGATGCTGATTGCGTTAGCATAGTAATTAAAAATCCAACAAGTAATCCTTTTATTGGACTATTTGTTGATTTTTCAATTATAACCTTCATTTTATTTCCTGCTAAGGATTTTAGGCTTCCGCCCATCATATCAATTCCATAAAGAAAAATTCCTAGACCACATAAGACATATAGCACAGCAAGCCATACATTATCCCCTAAATCTAGTGATACCTTTACTGATAATAACATAGATAAATTCATAAAAAAACCTCCGAAATATTTCATACTTCGTATACTATAATTTTATATTAATTATATACATAATTCAATAATATAATTAATTTTATTTTGAGTTTAGTAATTCTTAAATTCACTATAAAAGTAGTATTTAATTATATTTTATAATACATAAATAGTCTTTTTTCTCAAAATTAATAAAAAAAACACTAATAATAATGTATATATCATTGTATTTTCTCAAATATTATTTTTGACTAATTTTCCTTTAGTTAAGCCGTTTTTATGATATAATATTATTGGAAGAAAGTCTATGACGGTGTTACTCCAAACCATTAATAAGGAGGTGTTACTTATGCTTTTATGTGTAAGTCCTCCAACTATTATGAACTGGAGGATTCAACCCTATGATAGGTATAATAGCTACTATTATAAGTATTACTGCATCAATAATCAAAATAGTAATTATTATTATCGAAAAGAAGAAAAAGAAATAATATTCTTTATATTCTTAGGAAGGGAAAAGAAAAACACCGTTGACGCGGTGCTTTCCCTTATTTTCTGAAAATATAGGAGTAGGCCGTTAATAGGCTTCCTTCTGCTTTTATTATATACAAAAATATTAAATTTATCAATACTTTTAAATATATGTTTGTGTTTCCCCATTTTTTAATTCAAATGTAAAAAATCTCAATGAGTAATATATATTGAATAATACCGAGCATTTTACTTCAATCAAAAAATGACTCGGTTATCGTATAACTTTATACATTAACGTTTTTTTGTAAATACTTTATTTGTAAAAATAACTTAGTTAAGCACTTTAATTTAATTTTGGGGAAACTCAAATTTTAAATATATGGTTTAGTTACTTTTTTTAATGCTAATTATAATTCATCATATTATGACACCTATAATATGTTATATCTTTTTTTGGTGATTGATTATGATTCTTAATGATTATTATAAGGATTTAAAGGTAACAATAACATTTAAAGATATAAAAACTAATAGTAAGGAAATAGAACCTGGTGATCTTTTTATAGCTATTAAAGGAAAAACTTATGATGGACATGATTTTATTAATGAGGCTTTAGAAAAAAAAGCAGCCTTTATAATTGCAGAAAGAATGATTGTATTAGATAAAATAATGATTGTTGATAATACACGTGATGAGCTTTTTAAATTATTAACCTTCTTTTATAAATATGATAGCCTAAGAATATGTGGTATCACAGGTACAGATGGCAAGACTACAACAGCCTTAATTTTATATCATATATTTAATTTTAATTCTTCCTCAAGCTATATTGGTACTAATGGGATTAAAACCGCTAAAAGATATCAATCAACAAGCTATACTACTCCTCCAGCATGCTTCTTATATCAAACATTATATAATTTTAATAATAAAGGTATTAAAACCTGTATGATGGAGGTTTCTAGTGAAGGACTAATCAATAATAGAGTAAAGGGTATAAACTTTGATGGAGCTATTTATACTAATTTAAGTCATGAACACTTAAATACTCATAAAAATATGAAAAATTATTTTAACTCTAAGATGATTTTATTTAAAAGTCTACCCAGCGAAGCAATAGCGGTTATAAATGCTGATGATAAATATTATAAAAAAATCAAAACCAAGGCTACTATTATAACCTATGGAATAAACAAAGGAACGTATAGAGCCATAAACATCTCTCTTTATGATGATCATAGTGAATTTGATTTTTACTATAAGGACAAATACCTAGCAAGAATATATGTAAGACTTTTTGGAATGTATAACATATATAATACTCTTGCAGCAATAACTTATGCTTATGAAAATGGAATTCCTATTCATTTAATTAAATCACAGCTACTTAATATGATGAAAATTGATGGAAGATTTGAACAATACTGTTTTAAAAATAAAAGCTTTATTATTGATTTTGCACATACGCCTAATGGACTATATAATCTATTATCAAACCTTAAGCAAATAAAGAAAAAAAGAATTATATTAATACTAGGATGTGCTGGAGAAAAGGATTCCTCTAAAAGACATGATATGGCAACAATAGCCTGTAAATACTCTGATATTGCCATATTTACATCAGAGGATCCTAAAAATGAAAGTATTTTATCTATTCTTTCAGATATGACCTATAATCTTAAATATGATAATTATTATCTATCATTTGATAGAAAAGAGGCTATTAGACTAGGATGTAAAATAGCTGGTGAAAATGATATAGTGGTCATTACTGGTAAGGGTGATGAAAGATATGAAAATATAAAGGGTGTAATGTGTAAGCATAATGACCTAGAAACAATAAAAGAAGCCCTAGGAAATTCCTAGAGCTTCTTTTGCTAGCTTATCTACCATTTCATTATAATAAACATTTGTATGGCTTTTAACCTTGATAAAATTAACATCAATCTTATCCTTAACACTTGATGCAAACATAGCATATTTAATACTAATTGGTTTACTAGCCTTCCAAATACCTTTATACCAATTTTCTATACCTACATAGTCATAATATAAATCTAAAGCGGTTATATTATGATTAACGCAATAATTTATAATAAATCCGGCTCCCTTTATTTCTCCTGCAACATTTCGATGTACAGAATACTCATCAGCATCATACTTCTTACTAAAACGATATTCCTTACCTTCTATAATTAAAACTGCTCCAAAGGAATAATTTCCTGTTGTTACATCAAATGATCCATCAATATATGCAAAGGGCTTATCGTTATGATTTAATGACGTATCTTCATCATTTAAGAAAGCTCTCGCATCATCAAGTGATGAAAAGCTTTTATAGCTTGCACCATTAAATCCAACTACATTTTTACTTGCTTCCTCCCAGGAAGTATAAATTCCTGGTGTTACACCTTTTTTTACTGCGTAGTATTTCATATTATCACCAATAATAATTATATAATAATACGAAAAAAAATGGGAGAAAAATCTCCCAAATTTATTTATTATAGAGTTACTAATTCTACTCCAGTCATTGTTACCTTTAAGATAGCGTCTCCCTCTTCAAGGCTAAGAGCCTTCTTAGCAGCTTCTAATGCTACAGCATAATCTCCACAAACTGGTTGAACACCCCAAGCTAATGCTAATGTACGGCAAGTTGGACGATCAGCAGCTCCGAAGAATACGTCAGCATCTGGTCTAAACTTAGAAAGCTTGAATGCTAATTCCTCAGTTCCTTCAGCAACGATTGCAGCAACAGCAAATTCCTTTGCGATTGTAGCAGCTGCAAGACCGATTGCATCTAGTTCATTCTTATCATCATCAAAATTCATTACATTTTGAATCATTAAATCATGATCTAAATCATCCTCTGCTCTTTCATCTGTCTTAGCCATATATGATACAGCTTCAAATGGATAATCTCCTTGAGCTGATTCTCCTGATAGCATTGTTGCAGAAGTTCCATCTAATACAGCGTTATGAACGTCTGAAATTTCAGCACGTGTTGGTCTAGGATTTTGTTGCATTGAATCAAGCATTTGAGTTGCAGTAACAACAATCTTTCCTTGAGATTGAGCTAAGAAAATCATATCCTTTTGGATAGTTGGTAGATCCCAAGCATCAACATCAACACCTAAATCTCCACGAGCAACCATTACTCCATCAGATAGGTTGATGATTTCTGCCATATTTTCAACACCCTCTTGATTTTCAATCTTAGAAATAATCTTGATATGAGTGTTTCCCTTTGCAGCTAAAATCTCACGGATTTGACGGATATCATCTGGACGACGAACGAATGATGCAGCGATGAAGTCTAAATCTTGATCACATGCAAATTCCATATCAGCCTTATCCTTAGGGCTAATATAATCCATATTTAACTTAACACCAGGAACATTACAGTTTCTCTTATTCTTAAGCTTACGAGTATTTTCGATACGACATACTAATTCCTTAGCTGCAGCATCCTTATCAATTACTGTAAGTGTAAGATTTCCATCCTCAACAAGAATTCTTCCTCCAACCTCTAGGTCATCATATAATCCTGGATAAGAAATAGCTATCTTTTCAGCATTTCCAAGATATGAATAATCCATAGTTATACGGATAGTTTGTCCTTCACGTAGCATAACTGGTTCATCATTTACTAGGTATCCTGTACGAATTTCAGGTCCCTTAGTATCTAACATCATACCAACGTTAATTCCTTGTTCTTCATTTATAGCCTTAACATTCTTGATACGGAATCCTTGTTCTTCGTAATCTCCATGAGAGAAATTCATACGCATAACATTCATTCCTACACCAATTAATTTTTCTAATGTTTCTTTTTGTTCACTTGCTGGTCCAATTGTACAAACGACTTTAGTTTTTTTCATATTAATTATCTCCTTAATAAACAATTATTTTTTCATTACCATAATGAATTCTATCATATTTTTTTTTATTACACAATATTTTTTTCAACATTAAACCATCATTTCTAACAAACTACTCATATAATGATAATTTGTGATATTTTCTTTTATTTTATTCAAATAACAATTGACTTTTTATATACTAAATTAATATAATTAAGTTATATGCTACGACAAGGAGATAATTTTTATGGAAAAACTAAAAGGTGCATGTATTCTTGGTCAATCAGGTGGACCAACTTCGGTTATAAACGCAAGTGCTGCAGGAGTATTTATTGAAGCCCTAAACCAAGAATGTATTACAAAGGTGTATGGTGCCAAACATGGAATAAAGGGAATTCTTAATGAAGAGTTTTATGATATGTCAAAAGAAGATATTAAAGAACTTGAACTATTAAAAACTACTCCATCCTCTTCAATCGGATCTGTAAGATATAAACTTAAAAATCTAGCTGATGATCCTACAGATTACAATAGATTATTAGAGGTATTTAAAAAATATAACATACGCTATTTCTTCTATAATGGTGGAAATGATAGTATGGATACTTGTAATAAGGTAAGTAAATTCTTTAAAGATAGCGGATATGAATGCTATTGTATTGGAGTACCTAAAACAATCGATAACGACCTATCTGGTACAGATCACTGCCCTGGATATGGTTCTGCTGCAAAATATGTTGCGACAACCTTAATGGAGCTTCGTCAAGATGCTGTTGTGTATGACACTCCAATGATGGCAGTTGTTGAAATTATGGGTCGTAATGCTGGATGGCTTACTGCTGCTGCCGAGCTTGCTAGATATAAAGGACAAGGACCTGATTTAATATATTTACCAGAGGTAACATTTGATTTCGATAAATTTATTAAGGATGTCGAAAAGGCTTATGCTAAAAATAACAAGGTTATTATTGCTGTTTCTGAGGGAATCAAAACTAAGGAAGGAAAATATGTTCCAGAACTATTTGCTAGCCTAGAAAAGGATTCATTTGGTCATGCTCAATTAGGAGGTACAGCTCAAGTACTAGCTCAAAAGCTTAAGGAACATTTTGGAATCAAGGTTAGAGCTATCGAATTTAGTTTAATTCAACGTTGTGCTCAGCATCTTGCTTCTGCTTGTGATGTTGAAGAAGCATTTAATGCTGGTCGTGAGGCTGTAAAAGCAGCTACAAACAAAATCACAGACAAGATGGTTGCATTTAAGCGTGAATATGAAGATGGTAAATATGTATGTAAATATGATTTAGTTGATTTACATATTGCTGCTAACACTGAAAAAACTGTTCCTCTTGAATGGATAAATGCAGATGGAACAGGATTAACAATGGATTATGTTAATTATGCATTACCTCTAATTCAAGGTGACATGAAGGCTCCTTTAGAGGATGGTCTTCCAAGATTTGCAAGATTAAACAAAGTATTAGAAATTAAAAAATAAAACGAATAAAGGGCTCAGCAATTGCTGAACCCTTTTTATTATTTAAAGCACTCTTCATAGAAAGGATAAATATCCTTATCTAGCTTTTCTTCTAATTCATCATATTCAATACCACAATATGATAATTGATAAAACTCTTTTATTCCAAGCATATTACTATATCCCTTTAAGTAAGGAGTTGCGATTTGAACCTCTCATGACTTAAGTCATAAGATTCTCACTTCATAGTCCTTTGGACAA
>JBJEFR010000055.1:0-1939 GCA_051874255.1 Anaeroplasmataceae bacterium | reverse complement strand
AACAAGAAGATGTAAAGTATCTTAATAATCATATAACCGACTTAAAAGAGGCGTTATATGGATATGTGCTAGATACAACCGACATAGAAATTGAAAGCACTATCCCAAGCACAACAACAATAGATAGTACAACATATAACCTAGTTGATAATGTGCGTGGACTTGTTAAAGAGGTTAATGGGAATACAATTAAAAGTGAAAATATAATTGTATTAGAAGATGTATCAAGTACAACAACAAGTGGTATTACTTATAGTGTTAGTAATGGTGTTATTACATTAAATGGAACTCCAACAAGTAATTTTACTATCTATATTAATACAAATGAAATTTTATTAAATGGTGACTATTATTTAGCATTAAATTCTACTCAAACTAACATAGGTCAAATATATGTAGGAATTAAAGGTAGTGGTGTTGAAGTTTTTGAAGGTACTAACACTTTTACAAATAATAATTCTAACATTTTTGCATTGTTTATTGATACTTCAATATCATTTAATAATGTTGTTGTCAAGCCTATGCTAGTCAAAGGCTCAACAGCACCGACTGAATTTAAGCAAGGTTTTGAGGGTTTAAAGTCTATTGATTATCAAGGGTTAAAGATATGGGGTAAGAATAGATTAGATTTAGGTAAAATTCAAGGTATATCAAATTTATCATATTTTGATGTAAAAGGTAATGTTTTAACGTTAAACCAAGATAAGACTTTTTCAAGTGTATATTGGGTATATGGTGGTGATGCAAGTAAAGCTATTACACTTGATAATTTTAATTTAAAAGTTGGAAAAAACTATTATTTATTTTGTAAAGGAAATGTAGCACCTTTAAGATTATATTTTAGATTATTTGATAATAATAGAACATATATTTCAAGAAGTGAAGTAATGCTTAATTTTGGAGACACTTCCACTAAAAAAATTATTACTGCTATTCCTAGTAATGCAGTTTATGTTGATTTTTGGATAATATCAACAGGAAGTGCAACTACTGAAACCACTCCACAAAGTTGGGAATTTTATTTAACCGAAGTAGAAGAATATTCACCATACAAAGAGCCTATAACAATATTACCATTTAACACAACATTAAGTGGTGTAAATGATGTGAAAGATAAAATAGTTATTAGTAAAAATAGCGATAATGATTATTATACGGCAACAAAAATTGTGAATTGCGAAAGCGTTGCATATACAAGTGGAGACGAGGACAACGAAAGTTATATTACTGATTTAACAACTACAATTAAACCACTTGAAACACCTACAAGCGAAGTATTATCAACAACCTTAACCGAAAGTGATGTAATGCCTTTATTAGAGTTAGGTGGTAGCGTTGATATTATAAACACTAATAACGTGCAAGGATCAACAACAATAGAAATGGTATATAAATTAATTAATAACTAGGGAGGTTAGACAATGAGCGATTTAGTAAATAAATTAATTAAAGATACTGAATATGTAGAAATTGAATACAAAAACCTAGTTATTAAATTAATACGTGAAAAGTATTCAATGGACGACGAAATAGCAATAATTAGACAACAAACTACTAAAGCTGAGGAGTTTGAAACATATAACGCATATGTTGAGGAGTGCAAGGCAAAGGCTAAAGAAACGTTAGGTATTTAATAATGGAGCAAGAAATAGAAAAAGCATTAACTAAAGTATCGTTATTTAGTAAGCTGCCAAAATGGTTAAGAGTGATATTAATAATTATCTCTATAATAACTATTATATGGTGGCTTTGTTGGTTATTACTAAAGATTAATAAACTAATACGTAAAGCGTTGGCTTGGGTGTCTCAACCACGCAACTGGTACTGGTTTGAGGGTATAGCATTATTTGCTATTATATGCGGTTTGTTTGTAGCTCAATTTTGCAGTGATTTTAAGCCATTTACTAGATTATGGAATAATATAAAAGATGTAGTAAGT
>JBJEFR010000054.1:0-7535 GCA_051874255.1 Anaeroplasmataceae bacterium | reverse complement strand
TAAAAATCAAAGCTTATAAGAGTTTTATTTATAAATATAAATTTATCCTTTAATTCTTTCTAACTGTTCTTTAATTGATCCATCTAATAAATCAATTTTTCTAACGAACATATATCTTTTTTCCTTTACGAAAATAATTTCTCCATCAAGCGCAAAGGCAGCACCTGAGAAAAATGCTAGCATTTTATTAATACCTCTAGGATCAAGATTAGAAAAATCAATTACTAAAGGATGACCATCCTTTAGTTCATTGATTAATTGTGCAGCTTTTTCATCATTATCATCTAGATGCTCAAATATTATTCTATCAGAAGCCCTTAGACTTGATGATTCATTCATTCTTTTTGATGCTTGACTATAATCGTCTTTTTTTCTATTAAAAAGTCCCATAATTATTCAACCTCCTCAAAAGATTCATCCTCTAGCTCAATTTCTTCTTCATCATTTATAATTAATTCCTCTTTATTAATTTTGCTTAATGCTTGAGCTTTTGATCCTTGACGAACCATTATTAGAGTTGTATTAGTATATTCCTCTAATACTTCAATTCTTTCAGCAGATTGAGGACATGCTAAAATCAATTGAATAGGCATTGATGAAATGAATTTCATCATAGCTCTCATACGTGGGAAGTCCATCTTATCGAACACCTCGTCAAACATTACAAGTCCAATAGTATCCTTAACTCCAATCTTATTGTTTTGGAAGATACGTACAAAGGCTGCAATAATTGCTACATAGAATGGAACCTGAGTTTCTCCTCCTGAACGTGACTTAAATACCTTTGAATACAGCATTGTTTGATTTAAGGCGGTATTAGTAATCTTAATATCGTAATCCATATATGTACGATAATCAGTAAATTTATTAATTACACCATTACTGTTAAGCTCATCCTGGCTTAATGAAGTAAATAGCTCATCTAATTGCTGTTCATATTTGATTTGGAAATCAACCGTAAATAAGCTATCACCCTTTAAGGCTTCCTTATTAGTAACCATATCATAGAATTCTGCATATTCACTTGATTTAGGGAAGATAAATTCATATGAATCATTACCAAACTTAATAGTAGATAATGTTTCATTTATCTTAGAAATTTCTTGTTCAGCTGATAGGATATTATTTCTAAGCTTACTTAAGAAATCCTCCTTGAAGACAATTTCTGCTGCCTCACGAGCACTACGTACTTTATTTTCATATTTAATAAGCTCAGATTTTTCTAACTTATCTAATTCATTTAAGAATTTCTTAACCTCAGATAATCCAACTGACAATGTAGAATTATATTTTTGAGTGTATGAGAATTGCTTAGATAATAGGGCATCACATTGATTTTGATATAATGCCTCTTCATTTTTAAGCTTATTTCTATATTCTTCAATTTGTCTTTGAGGATTAGCTTCTTTACTAATACGGTCATATTCATCTTTAGCTTGATTTTCAATCAAAATATTGTTTTTAGCTAATTCATTTAACTCAAGCTTAGTTTCTTCCACATTTGCTTTAAGAGTTTCAACAGCTTCAGTTGCTTGACCAACTGAAATACGAATTCCACCAATTTCTTGGTTAATTTCAACCTTTCTATCCTCAATATTTTGAATAGAAGCTAAAATCTTATTATAATCGGATTTAACATCAGATACACCAAGAGCTGAAGCATTCTTCTTTTGCTTTTCTAAATCTTTAATTTTTTCACTTAAGCTTTGAGCCTGTAATGCATTATCAAGCTCATTAATTAAAGATTTGAAATCTAATGATTTAATAATAGAAAGCTCAGAATCAATAGATGCAATCTTATTAGTTATCGCATAGAATTCATCCTTCTTTTCTGTGGCAGCTAAATTTAACTGTTCAGTTTGAGAAGCTAATGCGTTAGCTCCAATAAATGGCTTACTAATTTTATCATTTAATACTGATACTGCATATCCACTATATAATAGGTAATCATTAGTAATGGCTGTATTGTAGTTTTCAAGCTCACGCTCGCTATCACACATTATTACGCTTCCACATATGAAATTTTTATAATGCTCTGCATCAACATTTTCACATGTCATAATAGAGGCAAGCGAATTTTTTTCATAGGTAGTAAATTTACCAATTTTTTTAGTATTTACTAGACTTGTATTATAAACATTATATTTGTTCTTAATTCTTGCAAGAATACTTAAAGCAGTATCATAATACTTAGGCTCAACTATCATCGCAAAACGTCTATTACGTAAGAATACCTCAATAGTATCCGCCCATTTTTTATCAGTAATTTCAATTAATTCTGCAAAGAAATGAACAGAAATATCAAATCCATAGATATTCTTTAAACCTAAGGCTATATCATTTCTTAAGGCTAATAGCTTAGGATCATAATTAAGTCTATTATTTTGTAACCCTTTTAATGAGTTAGATATATCACTTAACTCTTCAATAACCTGTTGTTTTTCCTTTTGTAATGTACCTTTTTCTTGATTTAAAAGCTCAACATCATTTTCTAATCTCGTTTCAATATCGATTAAAGATAGCTTAGTTTTTTCACTATCAAAGGTACTTACACTAGAAAGTGGTAAATTTGCAAGTTCAGCATATATTTTCTTATTATTAATCTTTCTAAGCTCATTAACGCTATCCTTTAATTCAGCTGCCTTTTTAACGTATTTATTTAATGAATCCTTAACAGCTTCATATTGCTTAGTTGATTTATCTAATTGCTTAGAAATATATTCCTCAGCCTTAAAATCCTCACTACTTGAAAGAATGTTATAAAGTTCATTTTTTCTTTCCTCTAGCTCTTGTTTTTCCTCATCTAATCCAGTAAGTTCTTTTTCTTTTAAATCCTTCTTTTCTTCAAGAATCATTATATTCTTATTTGTTGTTTCAATATCTGATTTAATTTTTTCTAAATCAAATAGCTTCATCAAATATTCAAAATAATTCTTCTTTTCCTCAAACTCCATAATTGTTTCATACGCGGCATTAATTTCACGTAAATCGGCAATCTTTTGTTTAATTAAATTTAGTGTAGTTTCAAGCTCCTTGTAAGAACGAATAGAATCCTTAATAGATGTAACATCTATTTCCTTTTCTTCAAGAATATTTTGATATATAAATTCCTTAACATTACTGATTGGCTTAAATGCTAAAGCTTTAACTATAAGCTTAAAATAATCCTCATTAATAGAACCAAATGCATTTCTAAATCCACGCTTAGCCTCTTGTTTTGATTGATATAATTCAAAATCCTTATTATTTTTCTTAAATTCCATTATAGAGTAAATACGTCTATCAGGAGAAATAAAGATTGAATCATCTATTACACAATTACCACGGTATAGCATTGATTTAGCAGGTCCTATATCTCCAAATGCATCAATAACAGCACCTACAATAAAAGATGTATTTGTTGATTCATTATAGAACTCTAAACAAATATGACCAGATACATCTCCCTCTCTTAAGTACTCCTTATCTTCTGCTCCTAGCTTACATTTAACATATCCCTTTAAATCACGCTTTCCCTTTTCATTAGCTGCAAGATTAAAGTTTGTATCTCCACCTGTAAGTATATATGTAATAGCATCTAGTATTGTTGACTTTCCTGATGCATTTTGACCAGTTAACAAAATATTATTCTTTACCTCAATTGTTTCATTAGAAAGATAATGCCAGTTAATTAGTCTAATTTTAGTTAGCTTTATCATGCTTGTGCACCCTCTTCCTCCATAATCTTTTGAATACTATTATATACCTCAGATACATTTTCAGTATTAATAGCATATAAAATAGTAGGTAATATTATTACTCTACATGAAGACTGATTAACGTCTCCAAGTACTTCAATAATATTAAATCTACGGAATGTACGTAAAGAGTTAACTAAATCGGTCTTATTAATTCTTCTTTTAATCTCTAAATAATTATATTTAGTGTGAATATCCTCAACACTTATAACAATGTTTTCATTTAAAGAAGTTTCCTTCATTTTTTCATGATATAAAATACGAAGTATTAATAATACTAATGTTTCATCTCTTTTTAACTTAAGGCTTTGGTTTGCACTTGCACCAGTTAGCATAATTACTCCTTGATTTACATCAACCATAAGCTCGTAACCTAATATTTGAAAAAACTCATCAAATATTTCTTTAAAATTAACTACAAAGTAAAAATCAACCTTATTATTTTCTTTAGCTCTAGATAAAAATGTATTTACTAATAATTTATTTGCTATATCACTAAATTGTCCTTTTTGTCCTTGTGTGAATTTCTCATAATTTTCAAGCATTTTATTCTCCCTCTTTCGTTATCCTAAAATTCGTAATACTATATTTATTAGTATTTACAGTATCAATAAGCTTTTCAATTCTATAATTATTTTCAGATGCATATATTAATATAAATAATATCATAAGCATATCATCCTTTGTTGCATCAGAACTTAAAATTGAACTCGCCGTTAAGCTATTATTTGAATCAAGTCTTCGCATAATAAAATCTCTTACATTAAGAGGATTATATTTGGCATGAAATCCATTAATTAATGCTTCATCTAAGCCCGTAAAATCAAATCTATCTAAATCAAGCATTTGATATTCACTTCTTGAATATTTTCCTCTTGGTGAATAAAGGGAATTATTACTATATCCTTTGACAGAATTAATATTTACAACCTTTTTGATATTATTCATAGCTTGCTCCTGCTTACCCTTAGCATTCATCAATTTAACATACTTTAAGATAGTATTAAGCTTTCCTATAATATTATCTTCCTCAGTAAGAAGGAATTTAATTTTTCCTATAGTTGAATTAATATAGGTTTTATTTTTAGCATCAATACCTGTAATATAATCATCAAGCATATTAAAAACATCAACCATTTCATCAATATCTCTATTAGCTCTCTCTATAGCCTGACTTCTTGTTTTACATCTATAAATATATCCTTTAGATATTGCTTCCATAGCTTCTTCATTTGAAGCTATTTCTTCTAGCTTAGTAACAATATTTAAACGATATTTATTGATATTATCACTTGTTTTAAGCTTAGCATAGCTAGGCTGATATATTTCGTTATTATAATCAATTAGCTTATTCATTAAATCCTTTATTTCAGATGTTTCAACAACTAAATTAATATAATCCTTAATTCTTGAATCCATCTTACGAAGGCTTCTTATTAGCATCTTAGTATTTTTATATACCTGTTCAATAACTAAATGATAATCAGTAATGTCTGAATTTAATAGTGAATAAATGGTATAAATATATCCTTGATACTCATTAGGATTAATAATAGGCTCAGGCATAAAAGGATCTTCATCATCGTCATAAGCAAAATCATATTGATTTTTCATAGGACAAATACTCATTAGCGCTTCTAAAATTGTTATAGCATAATCTGTAAAATTTAAAAGCTCTACATAGTCACTTGTAACATCAATATAAATCCAGCCACATTCCTCAAGACGCCTTAAAACGAGATTTGCTAAATCTCTTTTTGTTTGTGGCTCCTCTAGTGAATCCTTAAATTCTGTTTCGTCATCGCTATATAAATTATCCCTATTTTCAAGAAAAATAGTAAGATCATCAGCTATCGTCTTACGTTCAATTCCTAAAATAGATGCAGTTTCATATACACTAAAAGCTTGCATAGCACAAGCAAGATATAAACGTTTATTTTTACTAGATAAAATAGAGAAAAAATTGTCAGGTATTATATCAAATAATTCCATATTATCGCTACACTCCCTTTCTAAATATAATATCATAAATATTATATATTTATCAATAAAACGACACAAAAAAAAGGGATTTTTTTCGAAAAATCCCTTACTTTTATTAAACATTAAATTTAAATAGCATTACATCGCCATCAGAAACGATATAATCCTTACCTTCTTGTCTTACTTTTCCTGCTTCCTTGCACTTCAAATAGCTTCCATATGAAACCAAATCGGTATAGGCAACAGTTTCCGCACGAATAAATCCTCGTTGGAAATCAGTATGAATAATTCCTGCACATTCAGGTGCTGTCATACCTTTTTTAAATGTCCAAGCTCTAACTTCCTTTTCACCTGCTGTAAAGTATGTTGCAAGACCTAGCATATCATAGGTTTCTCTAATTAATAAATTAAGACCTGCCTCAGGAATACCAAGATCTACTAAAAACATTTCTCTTTCTTCCTCGTCTAACTCGCTTAATTGAGACTCAATTTCAGCACATATTGGAATAACCTTACTTCCTTCACTACTAGCATACTCACATAATTCATTATAATACCTTGATGCTGAAGGATTACCAATTTCAGTTTCAGACATATTAGCTACATACATTATTTTTTTAGCAGTTAGGAATCCATAATTTTTAATTATTTCATACTCTTCCTTAGTAAATTCAATAGTACGAATAGCCTTATTATCTAATAAAGAGGCTTCAATTCTTTTAAGAATTTCAAATTCTATTTCAGCTCCATCAACTTTAGATTGAGCCTTTTTAGCTATCTTTTCAATTCTTTTTTGAACTATTTCTAAATCAGATAATATAAGCTCTAAACCGATGATTTCAACATCACGAACAGGTGATACCTCTCCCTCAACATGAGTAATATTATTATCATCAAAGCAACGTACCACCTCTAAAATAGCGTCACATTGTCTAATATTACCTAAAAATTGATTTCCAAGTCCTTCACCCTTGCTTGCACCCTTAACAAGACCTGCAATATCTGTGAATTCACAAAAAGCGTGAACCAAGCTCTTAGGTTTATACATTTCATTAAGCTTATTTAATCTTTCATCAGGAACCTCAACTACACCAACATTTGGCTCAATTGTCGCAAATGGATAGTTTGCTGCTAAAGCTCCTGCCTTTGTTATAGCATTAAATAATGTTGATTTTCCAACGTTAGGTAAACCAACTATTCCAGCAGTTAAAGCCATATTTACTTCCTCCTAAATTTCACAAATAATATTATACAAATAATAAATATTAAAATCAATTATTTATGAAACTTTTCTTCATACCTCTTAATACTATTTTCAATTACATTTTTAGCCTCAATTGCATCTAATACATGCTTTACAACAACAACCTTTCCCTCTAAGGTCTTGTATACATTAAAGAAATGCATCATTTCATCAAAAACATGCTTTGGCAAATCACTAATGTTTTTTATACCATTCATCATTGGATCATTATTACAAACTGCTATAATCTTTTCATCATTTTCGCTTTCATCTGTCATAATTAAAACCCCAATAGGTCTACACTCTACTAGTGTCATAGGTACAATTGTCTCATTACATAAGACAAGCACATCAAGTGGGTCATTGTCATCGCAATATGTTTTAGGAATAAATCCATAATTAGCTGGATAGGTAGTAGATGTATATAAAATTCTATCAAGCCTTAGCATACCAGTTTGTTTATCTAATTCATATTTATTTTTACTTCCCTTTGATATTTCAATACAAGCTATAAAGCAATCTTTATTTATTCTTTCTTTTTCTATATCATGCCAAATATTCACATAAATCAC
>JBJEFR010000053.1:4971-7540 GCA_051874255.1 Anaeroplasmataceae bacterium | reverse complement strand
ACGCCGATGGTAGTACATTCGTGCAAGAGTAGGACGTTGCCAGGCTTTCTTTCTATGGAGGTTTAGCTCAGTTGGGAGAGCATCTGCCTTACAAGCAGAGGGTCAGCGGTTCGAGCCCGTTAACCTCCACCATTTAAATAATGCCGACTTAGCTCAATTGGTAGAGCAACTGACTTGTAATCAGTAGGTTGTGGGTTCAATTCCTATAGTCGGCACCACTTTATCGTCTCGTTAGCTCAGCTGGTAGAGCACTTGACTTTTAATCAAGGGGTCAGCAGTTCGAACCTGCTACGAGACACCATTTCCAACTTTATATATGCCTCGGTGGTGGAATAGGTAGACACGTGGGACTTAAAATCCCATGGACTAATAATCCGTGCCGGTTCGACTCCGGCCCGAGGTACCATTCTTATGGGGTTTTAGCTCAGCTGGGAGAGCGCCTGTTTTGCACGCAGGAGGTCAGCGGTTCGATCCCGCTAAGCTCCACCATAAAGTTAATAATATATTTATAAAGATTAAATGGCGGTGTGGCTCAGCTGGCTAGAGCAATCGGTTCATACCCGATAGGTCGGGGGTTCGAATCCCTCCGCCGCTACCAACATTAAGCTTTGGACCCATAGCTCAGTTGGTTAGAGCTACCGGCTCATAACCGGTCGGTCGTAGGTTCGAGTCCTACTGGGTCCACCATTCTTTTTATAAATATATTTAAATTGCACGGAGAAATACCCAAGTCCGGCTGAAGGGATCGGTCTTGAAAACCGACAGGGGGAGAAATCCCCGCGGGGGTTCGAATCCCTCTTTCTCCGCCATTTATGCTTCGGTAGCTCAGTCGGTAGAGCACAGGACTGAAAATCCTGGTGTCGGCGGTTCAATCCCGCCCTGAAGCACCATTTTTTATTAATAGTAATCTTATATCGCGGGGTGGAGCAGTCTGGTAGCTCGCCGGGCTCATAACCCGGAGGCCGTAGGTTCAAATCCTGCCTCCGCAACCAAAGATGGTCCGGTGGTGTAGTGGTTAACATGCTAGTCTGTCACACTGGAGATCGCGGGTTCAAGTCCCGTCCGGACCGCCACTATTAATTTATAGACGTTAAAGTCTATTTTTTTTTACAATTTATGACTATTTTCGTCTATTTTATGATATATTTATTATAAAGAGGATATAGGAGATGGATTAAATGAATAGAAAAATGAATAACTCATTATTCCACCTTAAAAAAAATTATAGAATAACTAATTTAATAGTTTCATGCTTTTCATATATAATTGCCGTAGCTGTTATTATTTTAAATAGGAAAAGTATTAAATTTTATGGATTATATATAGTTCTATTTGTTTTTATTATTCTACTTATATCTTTTTTATTTGATTTCATTATAGGAAAAGTAATAAAAAGAAATTTAAAGAAGAAGGAAATAGCCAAGTCCTTAAAAAAAGATGCAATACCTGAAAGCTATAATATGTATCCTATTAATTTAAGGCTTAAGCAGATGGGATTAAATGAGGAGCAATATGATAGCCTTATTAATTTTAGAATAACTAATATTTTAATATGGGTTATTATTGGACTGGTTGTATTGTTACTTACTACTGAATTTTCATCTTATTATATTTTGATGGATATTATTCTTCCTTCAATAATTAAGGTTGGAATTATTGGAATAATTGCTGTAATATTTGATTTAACCTTTGAATTCTTTTTAAAGAAATTTTATCGTAAGCGAAAAAATATTAAAAAGGAAAAAAAGGCTAAAAAGATTAATGTCTTTACTAAGAACAAAAGAATATATTATGTTCCGATTGTAATTATTATTGCTATAATAGAAGTTATTATATTTGTTGATTTTGGTAGAACTGATAAGCTTTTTACTAAAATTGTAATACCTTTAGAGCTTATTAATATTATTAATTTTATTGGAATAATTGTAATTGATTCTATTATAAGCTATTACAGTAAGATAAAAAGTATTATTACCTCAAATGAAGATATATTTGATAAGGATTATCAGCTTGAAGATATTAAGGAATTAGAAAGGGAGGAAGATTCTAATGAAATTTAATGATGAAGAACTAGAAAGATTCAGAGAGGATTTTACAGAGGAAATAAAATTCTTAGAAAAAAAATATGCTATAAAGATTACATTAGGAAAAATTATTAATGATGAAACTTTTTTCTCAGCTAGAATTACGGCAGAGCATGCAGAAGAGCCAGTAAAAAAAGAGCCAATCAAGGATAAAAAAGAAGAAATTTCTAATGCAGTAAAAGAAATAAATACTATAGAAAAAAAGGAACCACCTAAGGCTAGTAAGCCAATTGTACCTCATAAGCCTGAAATATTTAATAAGGAAGCAGCTCCAAAGAAAAAGGTTGTTAAGAAAAAGATTAATATTCAGGATGTTGATTTAGATAATTTGAGTGATTCTGATTTAAATAACATTGATTTAGATAATTTAGGTCTTGATAATATAGTTGCGCCAAAAAAGGCTGAACCAGTTAAGCCTTCTAAGGTAGCTTCAGAAGCACCAAAGCCAGTCAAGAAGGAAGCAAAGAAGCTAGATTTAGATGATT
>JBJEFR010000053.1:0-4871 GCA_051874255.1 Anaeroplasmataceae bacterium | reverse complement strand
TAGATAACATAAGCGATGAGGATTTAGAGAATTTAGATTTAGATGATCTTGATTTTGAAGAGGAAAGAAAGCCAGTCAAGAAGGAAGCAAAGAAGCTAGATTTAGATGATTTAGATAACATAAGCGATGAGGATTTAGAGAATTTAGATTTAGATGATCTTGATTTCGAAGAGGAAAGAAAGCCAGTCAAGAAGATTTCTAAATATGATGAATCAAAGGCAGTTGATATTGAAGAAGCTGATGATGACGAATTTGAAGAAATCAAGTTTAGGGATGAAGAGGATGACGATGATGATTTAAGCGAATTCTTTGATGATGAGGAAGAAGAGCCTACTAATATTTTCCAAGAGAAAAGCAGTAAGAAGGCTTATCAGAAAACATCATTTGAAGATATTGACTCATTATTGTCTGGTACAGGAAGATATTCATATAGCTTCGAGGCCAAATTAATACAAGGTGAGGGATTAGTTCAAGATTTCTACACTGATATTAAAAATGAATTATTAGGCTATAAGGGTGTATCATCAAGAATGTCATGGGATAATGATACATTCTCATATGGAAGAGATATATTGGCTAAGGTAGATATTGAGGATGATAAGGTATTATTGTATCTTGCCTTAGATTGTGATGAATACGCTGATTCTAGATATATGTTTAAGGATGCTTCTAACAATAGTAAGTATACATATACTCCTATGAAATTAGTTATTTCTAAATTCAAGGATGAAGAGGCAGCATTTGATTTGATTAGTGAGATGATGGAATCCTTTGCGATTGAAAATGAAGGACCAAGATATGATGACTATCATCAGGATTTTGAAACAAAAGAGGAATTAATTGACAGAGGATTGATTAAGAAGATATAATTGACAATCGATTATTAAAGTGATAGTATAGATTTATAAATCCAATAATACGGTGATGAGAAGAGATTAAGTGAAATTACAAAGAGAGCTCTAGATGGTGAGAATGAGTTAAGGAAGCTTAGTTAGATGGCCTTTGAGTACTGGTGTGACTAATTAGCATCAGCGATAGTGCGCGTTAAGCATTTTGAGGTAGAAGAAATTCTACGAAAAAAGGTGGTACCACGTGATATTATCTCGTCCTTTGAATAGGACGAGATTTTTTTTTGGATAATATAAAAAAGGAGATTATAAAAATGAAAAAAGATACAATATGCGTTCAAGCAGGATATACTCCTAAAAACGGAGAACCTAGAGTAGTACCAATTATACAATCAACAACTTTTAAATATGATAGCTCAGATGAAATGGGTAAATTATTTGATTTAGAGTCAAGTGGTTATTTTTATACAAGATTACAAAATCCTACCAATGATGCAGTAGCGGCTAAAATTGCTGCGTTAGAAGGTGGAGTAGCTGCAATGCTTACATCATCAGGTCAAGCAGCTAATTTATATGCTATAATTAATATCTGCCAAGCAGGAGATCATTTTGTATGCTCAACAGCTATTTATGGAGGAACTTATAATTTATTTGGTACCTCTTTAGCTAAATTAGGAATTGAAGTTACTTTCATAAATCAAGATGATAGCGAAGAAGAAATAGCTAAGGCCTTTAGACCAAATACAAAAGCTTTATTTGCTGAAACAATAACTAATCCAACTGTTAATGTATTAGATATTGAGAAGTTTGCAAGAATTGCACATTCTCACGGTGTACCTTTAATTATAGATAATACGTTTGCAACACCTATTAATTGTCGTCCGTTTGATTTTGGAGCTGATATCGTTACTCATTCAACTACTAAATATATGGATGGTCATGCAACAAGTGTTGGAGGAGCAATTGTAGATAGTGGAAATTTTGATTGGGAAAAATATCACGACAAATATACTTGTCTTACTGAACCAGATGAATCATATCATGGTATAGTATATACTAAAAAGTTTGGTAAGCTAGCATATATTACAAAAGCTACAAGTCAGCTAATGAGAGATTATGGTGCAATTCCATCACCATTTAATTCATTCTTATTAAACTTAGGACTTGAAACTCTACACTTACGTGTTCCTAAGCATTGTAGTAACGCTTTAGCTGTTGCGAAATATTTAAAGAATCATCCTAAAGTTGCATGGGTAAAATATGCAGATTTAGAAGATGATGAGAATCATGAGTTACAACAAAAGTACCTACCAAATGGTACATGTGGAGTTTTAGCCTTTGGAGTAAAGGGCGGAAGAAAAGCAGCTATTAAGTTTATGGATTCACTTAAATTTATTGCGATTGTTACTCATGTAGCTGATGCTAGAACCTGTCTTTTACATCCAGCAAGTCATACACATAGACAAATGACAGAGGAACAATTAAAAGAAGCTGGTGTAAACCCAGATCTTATTCGTCTTTCTGTAGGAATTGAAGATGAAGAGGATATTATTGCTGATTTAGCACAAGCATTGGAGTTGTTATAATATGCCAATTTTATTACCAAAGGATATGCCTGCATATAAAACCTTAGATGGTGAAAATATATTTGTAATGTCACCAGATAGAGCTGATACCCAAGATATTAGACCTATTGAAATATTACTTTTAAATCTTATGCCTACTAAGATTGAAACCGAAACACAAATATCAAGATTATTATCAAATACACCACTTCAGGTAAGGCTAACATTATTAAAGACAGCTACACATGTGTCAAAAAACACAAGTGAGGAGCATTTAGAAAAATTTTATCAAACCTTTGATCAAATTAAAGATAAAAAATATGATGGTATGATTATTACCGGTGCCCCTGTTGAGCAAATGGATTTTGAGGAGGTTGAGTATTGGCAAGAATTAAATGAGATATTTGATTATGCTGAGAAAAACGTTACATCTACAATGTATATATGCTGGGGAGCTCAGGCGGCCTTATATCATCACTATGGAATAAAGAAACATCAATTAGATAAAAAGCTATTTGGTGTATTCCAGCATAAGAAAATGGTTAAATTTGAAACCTTATTAAATGGTATTGATGATATCTTTTATGTTCCACAATCAAGACATACTAAATTAAATGATGAGGATCTTATGAATAATAAGGATTTAGTTGTTCTAGCCAAAAGTGATGAGGCTGGAGCTACTATTATTAAATCAAGTGATAATAAGAAATTGTTTTTACTTGGACATTTAGAGTATGATAAATTTACATTAGATTCTGAATATAAAAGAGATTTAAGTAAAGGGCTACCTATTGAAGAGCCTAAGAATTATTATATTAACGGTGATGTTAATGTATTATGGAGAAGTACAGCAAATATTTTGTTTTATAACTGGTTAAATTATTATGTATATCAGGTTACTCCATATGAATTTAAGGATATAGCAAAAAAATATTAAAATATAGTTAGGGAGGATTAATAAATGAAAAAAATATTATGTATAGTATTATTATTAATCCTCCCTATTACATTTCTATGTAGTTGTAGAAAAGAAATAGTAGATGGAGATTTTGTATATGAAGAATTTATATCAGGAAATGATATATGCTACATAATGTCTTTATCAAATGAGGGAATAAAAAAAGATAGAATTATTATTCCTAGTAATAGAAATTCTCAATATGTTTTTTTAGGTCGTAAATTTTACACTACTACTTCAAATTTTGGTGGAAAAACTATTTTCTTTGATTCAACAGTAATAACCTCTAATATGATTAAGATGATAACAATAGATATTGATAAATTGATTTTTATGTCAACTGATTATGATATCGAAAACTATGAACCGGATTATAATTATTATTTTAGTAGTTTTTTTTATAGCACATATGGTGATGAATTAAACTATGCTAATGTAAATTATTATTATAACTATGAAGATTCACCAAATAGAAGGTATTATTTTTTAGATGATTATGATGATGAGCTAATAAGCTATATACCAGAAGACCCAATAAGAGAAGGATATACATTCAAAGGATGGTATAAGGAAAGTGAATGTATAAATAAATGGGATTTTACTACTGATAAGGTAGAAGCTAAAGAATATATAGATGATGGATATCAATATAAAGAAACAGCATTATATGCTAAGTGGGAATTAGCATAAAAAATAAAAGATTGAGGAGTTTTGAATATGAAAAAAATATTATGTATAATATTATTATTAATCCTTCCTATTACATTTCTTTGTAGTTGTAGAAAAGAAATGGTAGATGGAGATTTTGTATATGCAGTTAATAGACTTTCAAGTGAAGATGTATATTATGTAGTGGATTTATCAGAGGAAGGTTTAAAAAAGGATCGAATTTTAATGCCATCAACATATAAAGGAAAGAAAGTAATATTAGGGTATAATACATATTTTGATAAAATTGGTAATTTTGATGGTAAGGTAGTATATGTTCCAGCTGATATTCAAAAAATAATAGGTCCTTTTTTAACTCGTGCTTTAAAAGTTATTTATTTTGCGATGCCATCAGAAGAAGATTATGCTATGGAAGATAAAAATTATGTTGCCTATTTGGAAGAAAATACTTGGATATGTAGAGAATATAAAAATTTAAAAAGATTTAAGAATGTTAGAAGATATGCTAATGTAAATTATTATTATAACTATGAAGATTCACCAAATGGAGGGTATTATTTTTTAGATGATTATGATAATGAGCTAATAAGCTATATACCAGAAGACCCAATAAGAGAAGGATATACATTCAAAGGATGGTATAAGGAAAGTGAATGTATAAATAAATGGGATTTTACTACTGATAAGGTAGAATCTAAAGAATATATTGATGATGAATATCAATATAAGGAAACAGCATTATATGCTAAGTGGGAATTAGCATAAATAAAAGATTGAGCATACCGGTAATATGTCAATAGATGAAAATAAATAAATTTTCAGATATTAAGA